>JAYVOY010000563.1:0-3580 GCA_043757645.1 Verrucomicrobiota bacterium | reverse complement strand
GTTTGAAAGGCGGAGCGCACGGCGGTTTCATGCGCGATGCCGAGCTTCGTGAACTCTGCAAGGCTGTCGTAGTAGGCGGTGACGGCCTTGTGGGTGGGCTTGAGGTTGAGCGTCGGCACGGGAGGATTTTACAACCGAGCATTCGGTTTGCTCAAGCGACAAGTGCAGGCTTGTTTGTGCAGAACCAGCAAAACGGGGTGCCTCGTGGGCACCCCGTGGCGTGATGAAGTTGGACTACGCAACCGCGCGGCCCTACCAGCGCGCGTCAGGCTGCGATGCTGATTTGTTGCTCGGCTTCCTCGACGATTTGCGCGGGGTTGCCCATCGCGGCGGCACCGGGCGGGATGTCGATGGTGACGACGCTGGAGACGCCGATGATCGCGCCGTCGCCGATGCTGGTGCGGCCGATGATTTTCGAGTTGTCGCCGATGAAGACGTCGTCGCCGAGAATGGGGCCTTGCTTGAAGCGCGCGCCCATCACGATTTGCACTTCCGCGCCGAGGTGGCAGCGCGCGCCGATGGTGACGTGCGGCGCGATGACGATGCCCCACGGAATCGGCAGATGCAGGCCGGGGCCAAGGTCGGCGCGTTTGGAAATCTCGATGGCGAAATGGTGCGAGAGAAGTTTGGCGGCGGGAAAGGTCGGCAGGCCGTGGCGGAAACACCACGCCTGAAAACGAATGAGCGCGAGAGCGCGCACGGAGGGCGAGGCGAGCGCGTGGCGCAGGGTTTTCCACCAGCCGCGGCGTTGGAGCGTGGGGAGGTTTTCGGCGATGTCGGCTCGGAAATTGTTAAACATGGGCGTCGAGTTTGACCGGGGGTTGGCAGCCACCCAACCGGGCCTGATTACAGGCGGCGGTGAGTTGGTCCCTTTGCCGGGCACTCTGAGGGTTATCGGCGCGGCGGGGCGGGACTTGAGCGGAAAAGAGGGAAGGGGATTTGCCCACGAAACACACGAAACACACGAAAAGGAACAGGGAAACAGGCGCGCGCGAATTCCGATGCGTCGGGCCCGGGGCGCGGCGTTTACACCGCTTCAGCGGACGCACGGTTTGGGGCACGAGAATGGCGCGGGTCTTTACCCGGTGCAGTAGGTAGGACCGCCGCCGTCTCGGCGGCTCCTGACGCGGGTAGTCCGCGAGAACCATTCACGCTCGCTCTTTCGGCTCACCGTTCAGTGAACATTTTGAACTGCGGAAAATGCCCGCCTCCGCCCCGTTTGGACGGGGTGAGCCGCCGGGACGGCGGCGGTCCTGCTGCATCGTTACGGCTGGGGACCGGCGCGTCGCACCTTGCTCCGGGTTCATCGCACCGAGCCGCGAAGTCTGAACGGCTCTTGAAGTCGCGGTGCGGACAACGCGCTGCTACTTTTTCTCCGCTGGTTTCGGCACCGGTTTTTCCTCGGCCTTTGGCGCGGGTTTTTCGTCCGCTTTGGGGGCGGGCTTGGCGTCGGGCTTCGGGGCGGGCGCGGGGGTGGGAGTCGGGAGCGTCGGTGGGGCGGGCGGCGCGGGAGGCGGCGGGATGACGGGCTTCAGTTCGGCTTTTGGCTCGGGCTTCAAGTCCGGCTTGGGCGCGGGTGCCGGCGTCGGCGTCGGGGGAAGCAGCGGGTTTGGGGGGAAGGGTACGCTGGGATTGAAATCCGGCGGGGCGTCGCCGGGCTTGGCGGTGTCTTTCTTTTCAACCATCCATTCGCCGCGGTCTTTGAGGGCGGAATCGACGCTCCATTTGGAGACGAGGTAGATCCATTTCTCGAACTTCTTTTCCTGCGCCAGTTTCTCCTCGAGCTTCTTTTTCTTCTCG
The DNA here is from genome assembly GCA_043757645.1 of Verrucomicrobiota bacterium. GTDB lineage: Bacteria > Verrucomicrobiota > Verrucomicrobiia > Limisphaerales > BJHT01 > BJHT01. The sequence continues at coordinate 1,780 of JAYVOY010000563.1, read as the reverse complement.
GCGAATTCCTTGTCGAGCTTGTCCTTGTCCTCGGGTTTCTCCTCCTTGCCGGGGGTGCGGGTCGGCGGGATTTCCGCGGCGACGGTGAGGGAGAAGTGCAGGGCGGATTCGTCGCTGGTTTTCTTGCCGACGCGGGCGGTGTAGGTGAAGCCGTCGAAGGTTTCGACCTTGAGAATACCGGGCGTTTTCATGCCGGTGTCCTCGGGCTTGGCATCCGGGGCGACGATGTCGTTGAAGGACGGACTCGCGAGGACGCTGCTGAGGGACGAGAGCTTGTTGGTGTCCACGTTCTCGCCGGCGCGGGCATCGGCGAGCTTCCAGTCGCCGGATTCGGTTTCGCGCGCGATGCGCCAGGAGTTGGTGGCGTTGGTCGTGGTGAGGGAAACGGCCCGCACTTTTTCGATCTTGAAGAATTCCTTGTCGAGCCACTGCTCGGCCTTCGGCTCGGCCTCGTTGAAGGTCTCGGAGACGAGCGACGCGACGCCGGGTTTGGCGCTCGTGGTGATCCAGCGACCGACGGGGAAATCGCCGCCGCCACCGAAGGGCGAAGGGGTGTCGGATTTGCGGACCTGTTTTTTGCCGAGCAGCATTGAGCGAATCGCCTTGCCACCCTTGTCCTTCAATTCCACGAGCGTGCCGCTCCCCTCGCCTTTGCCGGGTTCGACGAGTTCCATGCGGGCCAATTGCGACGCGCCGATTTGTTCGGTCTGCACGACCTTGAGATCGCTGGCCTTGCGGATCACGTCGCCGATGGTGGTGAAGTTCGCGGGATAATCCTGCCGCTCCCTCACGCGCCAGAGGTCGTCCTGCTTGACGAGCGTGACGGTCGATTTGTCCTGGGTGATGACGACTTGGGCGATGTCGTTGACCTGAAACGTGTCGAGCAACTTCTGGCCCAGCGCGCCGCCGGAGGAGGCGAACTTGGCTTTGTCCTGCTTCAAATAATTCAGTCCGAGGCCGCCGATGACGACGAGCAGGACGATGAGAATGGAGAGTTGTTTGCGGTTCATTTTGCGGCGGTGCGTTTACGTTTGAACAGGGCGAGGGCCAAGCCCGAGAAGGTGACCAGCAGCGGCATTCCGGCGATGTTGAGCCACTTTATGCGGTTCTCGAGGGAATCGATGTCGCGGCGCAGATGTTTGCGCTCCTCCTTCAATTCCTTCTTCATCCGGCCCTCTTCCTTGCGGAGTTTTTCGATTTCCTGCTGCTGCTCGGGCGAGAGGATGAAGCGCTGGTTTTTGTCCTTGTTGCGCTGGAGTTCGTTGAGTTTGCGCTGCGTGCCCTGCAGCTCCTCCTCGAACTTTTTGATCTTGGTGCGGTAGTTCTCCTCGGCCTTGGCCTGCATCTCGCGGACGAGGGTGAAGGGGCGGTTCAGCGTCGCGCGGCTGCGGGTGCCGATGAGGTTGCTGTCGCCGGCGAGTTGCTCGACGAAGTTTTGCACGAGCGTGAGATTGCCGTTGCGCGGGATGACGATGCGCTGGCCGAACATCTCCTGAATCTGCACGCAGAACTGGTCGAACAACATATCCGCGTCGCCGACGAGAATCACGGCGGTCTCGCCCGCGGATTCCTTCAGCGAATCGGTCTTTTTGTCCTCCTTCTTGTCCTTCGCGTCGCCGTCTTTTTTGTCGGGCGCGTCAGCCGGTTTGCCTTCGGGAAACGCGGTCTTGAACTTGCCGGTGAGGCGGATCGCGAGTTCGCGTTTCTTGCCGTCGGACTTGAATTCCTTGGCGATCTGCTCGCCGGAAAGTTGCGCCATGAAACCTTCGACCATCTGGGA
>JAYVOY010000562.1:0-3585 GCA_043757645.1 Verrucomicrobiota bacterium | reverse complement strand
CCACGAGAGCAAGACTGGAAACCGCTAAAGCGGTTGTGCTCATTCGCCGTCCCAGACACCCGGCTAAAGCCGGGTGCTAATGAGATGGGTGAATCGGCCGCAAGAAAACGAGATGCGCCCGTTTTCCTCCCGCAGCCACAATTTTTCTTGCGGGAAATGGGCCGTTTCATTATTCGTTTTCCACACCTCGAAATTCCAATCCAGAAAGGATCCCCATATGCCCGAATTCCATGAAGATGCCCACAGCCGCGGCCAGCAAACCATCGGCGTGTGGGGGACCTTTGCCGCTGGTTTCACCGTGGACACGCTCACGTTGGCCCTGCACACGGCCGACGTGAACGCCCTCCCCGCCGCCGCCGCCGCCCGCGACACGCAGCAGGATGTCGTCGATGACGCCCGCACCGCCCGCAACAACAATTTCGATTTCCTCAGCGACCTCGGCGTCCGCGCGCCCCGCGCCATCGAGGGGCAGCTCCCGGCGGGCGATGATTTGCACGGGGAAATCGACGATGTGCGCGCGCTCGAGGCCACCAGTCAGGATAACGCGCAAGCCCGGGTGCGCCGGGTCCTCGGCGTGTGGACACGCTACAATCTGCGCCGCGCCGCCGCCGTCCCGCCGCTCGGCGCTTTGCTCGTGGGGACGACGACCGTGGCGCAGTTGCAGACGGCTTTGGACAATCATCCCGGCCTGATGCAGACGGTGGAGGACGAGAAGGCGGAGTTGAAATTGAAACGGTCGGATTTGAAGCGGCTGGCGACCAAGGTGGACACGAACAACAAGCGGTGGTTCGCCGCCTGGGAAGGGAACTTCGCGGATGGTTCCGCCGAGCGCGAGGCCCTCAGCCAAATTGACACCGGCCCGCAGACGCCGCTGCCGACGGCCCTGCAAATCGGCGGCGTCACGGCGCAGGCGGGCGGGCATTTCACCGTGGCCTTCGTCACGGGCGGCGGCGCGCACGCGACCACGGAGTTGTTGCTCTGGCAAGTCGTGGGCGTGGACGCGGGGTTCAGTCATCAGGTCGCGTTGCCGGATCACAGCCCAAAGGCGGTCGCCACCGGCGCCGCACCGGGGGCCACGGTCAACTTCAAGACCCGCGGGAGCAACAGCGTGGGCGACACGGAGGGCGCGGTGCAGTCGGGGGTGGCGGTGTAGGGGCGGATCACGCTCGCCCGCCGCACCGCCAGCGGCCGTTTCGGCGGCGGTCCGCCCATGGCGTGGTTACGGCTTGGGGGCGGGGTTTTGCGGTTGCGCCAGTGACGGTGTTTTATTTCGCCGCGGGCGTTTCGCAGCGGAAGCGCGGCCAGGACGGGGCGTCCTCGTGGAAGAAGCTGCCTTTGTTGTAGGGACTCGAACGGTGGTAGCGGTCCTTCAAATCACCATCCTGCGACACGGCCAGCGCCCAGAATTCAAAGCCCTCCATTTTCCACGGACCGGGTTCGCGGAAGGGTTGCTTGGGATTGTCGGGATTGGGGCGCGTGAGCGTGGTCTGGCGCGCGCGCGGCACGCCGAGGCCGAGCCAGGGAATGCGGATTTCGCCCGTGTAACCGGTGTCGAGGTCCGTGTCGTCGTTGATCGTCGAGGGCTTGCCATCGGCCTTGGGCTTGAGTTGCACGGCCGTCGCGAGCGTGTGTGGGCCTTCGTCCTGGATGAATTCCTGCGCGAGAAACATCACGCCGTAAAACGTCATCGTGGATTTGTTCACGGGCCACGACGAGTCGGTCCAGACGCACCAGACATCGTTGAATTGGTTCAGCGCGTTGTGATGGATTTCCCAGAAGAACCTCATGTCGCCCATGCTGAGAAAAAATTCCACAACATCGACCTTCACGTCGGTCTTGTAGATTTCGAGACTCTGGCGGCGATTGTTCGGCGGCCCCTGCTTCTCGTCCTTGCCCAGCGCGACGAGGTTCTTATCGAACACTTCGTAGCCAATGTAGAGATAGTGATCGTCCCAGGAATATTTCACCGTCATCGGCGCGGTCTCGGCGCGGCGCGGCGGCTTGGTGGAATGCACGTAATCCACGGTGTAGGACTTCGCGGACTGCCAGCAGGCGTCATCGAGTTTGCCGTCGATGACGGGCGCGGTGGCGGCTTTGAACGCCGGCTCGGCGGGGAGAAAAGCGGGCGCGTTGGTAGCGACCGTGGTGGAGGCGGGCGCGGCAGCGTGGGTCAAGTCCGTCGCGGCGAGAAACGCGGCGAGCACGGTGCAACGAATCGAGAAAGGCAGTTTCATGTTTTTGGCGAAGGGGTTTTCAAACCACGCGACCGGGGAACTCAAAAGAAAATCCGCTGCACCGTCCAGATCAGCCCCGTGCCCGCGATGGCCACGGACGCGGGCGCGGTGACGCGTTGGAAATACCACGGCCGCTGCTGGCACCACGCCGTGGCGCAAAACGCCGCGAGCACCACGGCGATCTGCCCGATCTCGACGCCGAGATTGAAGCCCAGCAGCGCGGAGAGTCGCTGGCCCTCGGGCAGGCCCGCCTCGTTAATCAAGCTCGCGAAGCCGAGGCCGTGAAATAATCCGAACGCAAACACCGCCGCCCAGCGCCACGGCTTCACGTCGCGCGAAATCAGATTCTCCACCGCCACGATGACGATCGAGAGCGCGATGATCGGTTCCACAATTGCCGGGGAAAGTTTCACCACGCCAAACACGGATAGCGCCAGCGTGAGCGAGTGCGCCACCGTGAACGCGGTGATTTGCAGCAGGAGCGCCTTGAAATGCGGGCTGAGAAAAAACAGCCCGAGCACAAACAACACGTGATCCAACCCCGACGGAATGATGTGCGTGATGCCCGCCGACACGAAGCGCAGAAAGCCGGCGGGAATGCCCGCCCAGGAATCGCGCGGCCCGCCGTTCCCGTTCGCGCCCACCGCGCTCGCGGCGGCGGGCAGATTTACGCGCGCGGTTTGCCCGCGACTCAGGAGAAACTGCCGCGCGTCACCGCCCTCGGGCCGGTAGAAATGCAGCGCAAAAGTCGCGGCGAAATTCCCCACGTCGTAAAGGCGGAAGCTCAGTTCCACGGATTGCGCGCCCGCGGGCAGCGGAAAATTCAGCGTCAGCGGAATCGCCGCCGGTTGCAGGACGCCCGCCGGATCTTTCGTCGTGAGTTCGAGGCGTTCCGGCGGCCAATCCGCGGCGGTCTCGGCCTTCGCGGGCTTTCCGTCGATCAAGACACGCGTCGCGGTGATGACGTGTTCCGAGATGGTGTGAGTATGTTCGCAAAACTCCTCGAGCGTGCGGAAACGGAGCTTGTCCGCGCCTTCGTTGAGCACGACTTGCAGCAGGTCCGGCTGGTTCAGCTCGAACGTGACCTCGAGGCGGTTGGTGACGATCGCCGCGTGAATGCGCGTGAGCGAACTCGTGTGCGCGCGCGCCGCAGGCGAGACGAGCGCGAGGGTGAAGAATGTCACGACCGCGTAAAACCACCGCCAAACACCGCCGTTTGGCTTGACTCGCGGCCCATTTAAATCTGCAATCATCGTTCGCGGTTACACGACGAACCAAACAACAATAGTTTCATTTAGTTTCTCAACTTTTAATTTTTATGGGCGCTGCTTTTCCCAATGTCCCGGCCATC
>JAYVOY010000561.1:0-3592 GCA_043757645.1 Verrucomicrobiota bacterium | reverse complement strand
CGGGGTTCTAACCTTGCCGGGGTAATAATGGGAAAAGGCAGATTAGGGAACGAGGCCGCGCGCAACGCGGCCCTACCAGCGCTGCGGTCGGTAGGGCGTGCAGTCCCCTGCGCGCCGCTCGGCAAACCCACCACGTCCCTTGCTCCCCACGCCTCGGCGGGCAGGGGACTGCCCGCCCTACCTTGTGCCGTGTGGCAAGGTTGCCAAACGAATGCAGCTCACCTAAGCTCGCAGCATGAAAGTGCGCTTGTTGGTGGAGTTTGATTCGGAGGCGAATCGCTGGTCGGCGGTTTTCCCGGAGTTGCCCGGTTGTGCCAGCGCCGGTGACACGGAGGCGGAGGCCATCGCCAACGCCAAGGAAGCGCTGGCCCTGTGGTTCGAGCCGACTCCGGTGAAGCTCGGCAAGGACGCGAAGCTGCTGGAACTGGCCTTGCCGTGAGCCGCCATTACCCGGTCTGCAACGCGAAGGAGGTCGTCCGCGTGCTGCGCCGGCACGGCTTCGCGCTGGTGGCGCAAGCCGGCAGTCATCAGAAGTGGCGGCACGTGAACGGGCGGCAAGTCATCGTCGCCATGCACGGCAACAAGCCCATCCCCATCGGCACGCTCAAGAGCATCATCGAAGGGAGTGGCTTGGAGGTGGAGGAGTTTCGTTGAGACGGGCAGAGGAGTGCCGCTTTGAAAATAGCCCAGCCTTTCAAGGCTGGGTTGGTCGGCCCTCCAAACCAAAGTCCCGTCAGGGACGGCAGAACCTTTCTTCCGTCCCTGCGGGACTCTTGCATTTGCCGCCATCGCCCCCAGCGCTAAAGCGCTGGGCTATTTTCACGGCGGCCAATGTTCCTCACGCTGATAGGGCGCGCAGTCCTCTGCGCGCCGCACCGCCTGAATGAGCCGGCTCTGCTCCGGCTCGCCGGGCACGATGACCGCGCCGTGTTCGCCGCCCTTTTGCCAACCGGTTTTCGTGTCGAGACGCAGGCCGCTCTCCGTTTTTTTTTCGCCGTGGCACTGCTCACAATGCTCGAGGAACAGCGGGCGGATTTTGGCTTCGAAGAGCGCCAGACCATCAGGCGCGGGCGATTGAGCCGCGCCGCACGGAAACACGCCGACAAGAAACGCGACGACGAAAGCGCGGCCGCGGCCCGGCGAGTTCGGGCGCGCGGCCGTATTCGACGGCGACAAGTCGCCTGCGGAAAGCGGTGACAAGTCCCCGCACTTCAAGGGCGCGGACAGACGCGGCGGATTGGGCGATGGTTTGCTCATTCGGGACGAGTTCTTCGGATTACGCTCTTCGCTGTTCCATTCACTTTCATTGTGGCGGGCTGGTTAATCGGCAGTGCCGCACCTGGCGCGGTGTGTTCCAAACAGATGCGTTTGAAGTCGTCCGTGGTGCCTGCTAGTTTCCGGCCATGAGTACGCTGGCTGAAGTCGAACAGGCGGTGGATGCGCTGCCGCCGCAGGAGCAGGAGACACTGTTGCAGCATCTGCTTGTCCGGAAGAACTCTGACAATGCCCGCGTGGCACCGACAGCCGATGCGGAATTGTCGCGGCGCCAAGATTGGCTGGCGGAACTCCGGCGGCTTCGGGAGCGAAATGCGACCGGTCGGGTCGGCGCGCCGCTACAAGAAGTCATGGACGAGCTTCGTGGTGACCCAAACTAAATGAGCTACTGGGACACCTCGGCGCTGGTAAAACTTTATGTCGTCGAACCTGATGCCGCAGTCTTTGAGGCGCTCGCATTGGCGTCTCCAGTGGTGACGGCTGGGATTGCGCGGCACGAGGCGCGAACGGTTTTTCGACGACGCGAGGCGGAAGGCGCTCTTCCGCCGGGAACAGGCGCGGCACTTTTTCAACGTCTGGAGGCCGATGTGGCAAGTGGCTTGATCCGCGTGTTCTCCGAATCCACTGACGCCGAGCATGAGTTTGGCCTCGTGTTGGAACAGTGTTTCTCCCGCGTGCCGCCGATTTTTGTCCGCACCAACGACGCGCTCCACCTCGCCGCCGCGCGCGCAGCAGGCGAGACGGATTTTGTCACCGCGGATATGCGCCAGCGAGCCGCGGCACGATTGCTCGGTTTGAATGTGCGTCCGTAATCGAGGGCGTCACGGGCGAGCCATTGCGATTCCAATACTCGCGTGGCGATGGGTTCGTCGCGCGTGTGGGGCGCGTGGTGATGTTCGCGCTGGCGGCGGTCCCGTCCGCCGGTCGCGAAACACATACCTACCCGGCTAGTTCGCGCGCGGCGCGGCGGCGGGCGGCGAGGCGTTTGACGAGTTCGTCGCCGATCACGCCCGCGAGGATGGCGAAGCCGATGATCACATACTCAATGTGGGTCGGGATGCCGAGCATGTTGATGGAATTGTAAAGCACGCGCATCAGGGCCGTGCCGATCAGGACGCCGAGGATCGTGCCTTCGCCGCCCCGCAGGCTACAACCGCCCAGCACGGCGGCGGCAATGGCGTACACTTCGTAAAACTCACCGAGTCCCGAGGGTTGCACGGAGTTGAGATCCAAGGCGAAGAGGATGCCGCCCACGCCGCCCAGCACGGAGCAAATCACGTAGGCGAGAATGATCAGGCGGTCGGTGTTGATGCCGCTGTAGCGCGCGGCGGTTTCGTTACGTCCGAGTGCCTGGAGGTAGCGTCCGTAAATGGTCAGATTCAAAAAAATTGCGGCGATGATCGCGACGACGAGCATCGTGACGAACGGCGCGGGCACCGTGAAACTATCGGTGAAAGGCAGGGGGATTTTTCCGTTCACGATCTTTTTCAAGCCCGCGAAATCGTTGCCGAAACCCTGACTCTGATCGTTCGTAATGTAACGCGCCGCGCCGCGATAAATCAGCAGTCCGCACAGCGTCACGACGAACGGTTGCAGTTTCATTTTCGTGATGAGCAGGCCGTGCGTGAGGCCGATCAACGCGGAACAACCCAGCACGACCCCGAGCGAAACGCCGACGCCCCAGTGCTTTTGTGTGAGCGTCCACGCGAGCAGGCAGCCGGTCAGGCCGACAGTCGAACCAATCGAGAGATCAATGCCGCCCGTGATGATGACGAAGGTGACACCGATGCTGACGACGCTGAAGAGCGCGGTCCAGCGGAGGATGTTCTGAAGGTTGTAAGCGTCCAGAAACTGCGGGTTCTTGAACGCGGTGAACACGCAGACGAAAACCAGCAGGCCGGTGATGCCGAGGATTTTTTTCATGGCTCAATAAGTGGGGAAATATTTTGCGGAAGGGGATCGCTCGGGATGCGCGAGAGGTGTTCGGTATGGAGTCCCGGCTTCAGCCGCAACTACGCGGGAGTAGCGCCGCCGTCTCGGCGGCTCACACCGTCCGAACGGAACGGAAGCGCGTAGCTTCCGCAGCGTAAAATGTTCTACGAATGGTAAACCGAAAAATGGCGTGTTCATTGCCCGCGCGGACTTCCCACGCCGTGAGCCGCCGAGACGGCGGCGCGCCCTACTTGGTTCGGGGTGGCAACGCGCCAATCGATGGGCCGCCCCGCATGGAAAAACAAACTTCACGCCGCCGCTTTCTCCGCGCCGGTGGCGAGGTGCATGATGGCTTCCTCGGACAATTTCGCGCGCGGGACTTCGC
>JAYVOY010000560.1:0-3603 GCA_043757645.1 Verrucomicrobiota bacterium | reverse complement strand
TCGTCTTCGTCGTCTCGCTGCCGCCCAGATTTTTCTCCTTCGCGGTGCTCTTCGTTTCCTTCCACTGATACATCTCCGCGACGCGGCGCAGTTTCAGCGCGTTTGTTGTGATGCCGAACTCGGCGTCCGCGAGCGTCTCCGTCGTCGTCGCCGGTCCGGTGAGATGCACCAGTTTCCCCTCGTTGGCGGGATCGACCTTGTCGGCGCTCACCGTCACCACCGCGCCGCCGCCCTCCTTCAGTGCCTCGGCGCGCTTCACCGCGCGGCCCTCGTTCCAAAACAGCACGAAAACCGCCACCGCCGCCAGCGCCCCGCCGAACAGCATCCCCTTGAGCGAATCGGCAATTCTGCTGAACCAAGATTGCGTGGAGACCTCACTCACATTGTCGTCAGACATAGATTTTTCTTGGTTGCTTTGCCTGTCTTGAAAACCGCGCACCCCGAACCCCGCGCGCCCACGCCGGTCCCCGAACGCTGCGGAGCCTAACAATCCACCCGCCCGCCGCCATTACAAAACCACTTCTCTGGTGGCGTGGCGCCCCCGGCCGGGGCTTTTCGGCTTTGCCTGTTGAAACGCGCGGGGGGCTTGCCTAGTCTGCGCGGCGTCGCCGGCGGGAAATTTTTTGTGGCGCGCGTTGGGAACGAACTTGGGGTCGGAACTTTTATGAAAAACATTTTTCGCCGGAACTTTTCACTGTTCGCAGTCGCGGCGGGCGTCGCGCTGCTGGCGGGCGGTTGTGACAACAAGACAGATGCGCCGAAGGAATCGGGCGGGACGCCGCAAGCGGGCGCGGGCGCGATCAAGGTGGGCGAGTTCGCGTCGTTGACGGGCAAGGAGGCGACGTTCGGGCAGTCGTCGCACAAGGGCACGTTGCTGGCGATCGAGGAGTTGAACGCCGCGGGCGGGGTGCTCGGGCGCAAGTTCGAGCTGATCACCGAGGACACGCAGTCGAAGCAGGGCGAGTCGGCGAGCGTGGTGCGGAAGTTGGTGTCGCGGGACAAGTGCATCGCGATTCTGGGCGAGGTCGCGTCGGGGCGTTCGCTGGAGGCCGCGCCGATTTGCCAGAACGCGAAGGTGCCGATGATCTCGCCGAGTTCCACGAATCCGAAGGTGACGGAGGTCGGCGACTACATTTTCCGCGTGTGTTTCATTGATCCATTTCAGGGCACGGTGATGGCGCTGTTCGCGAAGAACACGCTCCAGGCCAAGAAAGTCGCGGTGCTGACGGATGCCGCCGCGCCTTACAGCGTGGGGCTCGCGACGTTTTTCAAGGAGAAGTTCACGGCGGACGGCGGCACGGTGGCGCTCGAGCAAAAGTTCAGCAGCGGCGACAAGGATTTCAAAGCGCAGCTCACGGCGATCAAGGCGGCGAATCCCGAGGCGATTTTTGCGCCGTGCTATTACACCGAGGCGGGGCTGATCGCGCAGCAGGCGCGGCAGTTGGGCCTCACGGTGCCGATCTTCGGCGGCGATGGCTGGGAGGCGCCGGAGTTGGTGACGATTGGCGGCAAGGCGATGGATGGGAATTTTTACTCCACGCATTATTCGCCCGAGGACAAGGACGAGTTGGTGCAGACGTTCGTGAAGAAATTCAAAGCGCGCTGGAACAACGAGGTCCCCGACGCGATGGCCGCGCTGGGCTACGATTCCGCGCTGGTCCTCGCCGACGCGATCAAGCGCGCGGGCGGCACCGAGTCCGCCAAGCTCCGCGACGCGATTGCGGCGACGAAGGAATTCGTGGGCGTGACGGGCAAGACCACGCTCGACGCGAAGCGCAACGCCACCAAGCCCGCGGTCATCATCGAGGTGAAGGACGGGAAGTTTGTGTATAAGGAGACGGTGAAGCCGTGAGCGGCGGGCCGCTTGAGGCGCGCGCGTATCGAAGTAAGTTTGTCCCCATGAAAAAGCTGACCATCGAATGTCCCGAAGACCTGCACGCGCAGTTGCAGGAATTGGTGCTGCGCGGCTGGGAGGACTCCGCCGAGGACGCGGTCGTGGAGGCCATCCGGCGTTATTTGCGCGCGCGCCAACCGGAGACGCTCGAGCGGCATTTGAAGCAGGACATCGAGTGGGGTTTGCATGGCAAGTAGTGAGCCGCGCCTGGTGGTGCTCGATGCCGGGCCGGTGATTCACCTGGATGAACTGGGCTTGCTGCGGTTGCTGGAGGGTTTTTCCGAAATTCAGATTCCGACTTTGGTTTGGGACGAAATTCGCGCGCATCGTCCGCTGCTCACGTTGGACCGATTGCTGGGGGCGGAAGTGATAAATCCGACGACCGAATCCACCGCTCGACTCGCGGCACTGCCGCTGTTCGGTCAATTGCATCCAGGCGAACGGGCTGCGCTCACCCTGCTGCTGGCGCGGGCGGAGGGAATGTTTCTCTCCGACGACGATGCAGCGCGCCAATCCGCAGAAGCGTTGGGGTTCGCCGTGACCGGGACGCTCGGCATCGTGCTGCGCGGCGTCCGGCGCGGACAACTCGCGCGGAATGAAGCGGCGACAATCTTGCGCGGCATCCGCTCGCAGTCCACTCTTCACGCCTCGCGAGCCTTGATTGCGCGATGCCTCAAAGCGCTCGAAAACGCCACGCCAACCCGGAAATGACAGAGTTCGCCCAACAACTCATCAACGGCGTTTCGCTCGGTGCGATTTACGCGCTGATCGCGCTGGGCTACACGATGGTTTATGGCGTGCTGCGCTTCATCAATTTCGCGCACAGCGACGTGTTCATGATCGGCTCGTTTGTCGGCTACTACCTGATCCATCCGCCGGCGTGGTTTCGGAATTCGTTTCCGGGCGCGGCGAAATTGCCGGTGGAAAATATCGGCACGGGAATTCTCGCGCTGGGCGTGGCGATGCTCGGGTGCGCGGTGCTCGGCGTGGTGATCGAGAGGCTCGCGTATCGGCCGCTGCGAAGCCGCTCGAAATTGACGGTGCTGATCACGGCCATCGGCGTGTCGCTGCTGCTGGAGAATGGCGGGCAATTTTTGTTCGGCGCCGCGCCGAAGGCATTTCCCACGTTGTTTCCCGTTCACACGTTCAACGTCGCCGGGCTGGTCATCTCGACGACGCAGATCGTCGTGCTGGCGGTCGCGCTCGCGCTGCTCGGGGCGCTGCAATACATCGTGCTGCGCACCAAGGTCGGCACGGCGATGCGCGCGGTGTCGTTCAATCCGCAGGCGGCGGCGCTGGTGGGCATCAACAACGACCGCATCATCTCGTTCACCTTCGCGCTTGGTTCGGCGCTCGCGGCGGCGGGCGGCATTCTCTATTCGCTGAATTACCAGGCCATCGATCCGCTGATGGGGGTGCTGCCGGGGCTGAAGGCGTTTGTCGCAGCGGTGCTTGGCGGCATTGGAAATATTCCCGGCGCGGCGCTCGGCGGGTTGCTCCTAGGCGTGGTCGAGACCTTCGTGAATGGCAGCCGCTTCAGCACCTTCACCGACGCGATTGCGTTCGCGATTCTCATCGCGATCCTGCTGTTCCGCCCGGCGGGATTGCTCGGCAAGATGCAGGTAGAAAAAGTTTAGCCACGGATGAAACACGGATCGAACACAGATTTGAATCAGGAATGCAGGAATGCAGGAACGGAATCCTGTTCC
>JAYVOY010000559.1:0-3605 GCA_043757645.1 Verrucomicrobiota bacterium | reverse complement strand
GGTCGCCCCAGAGGATGAGGTTGTTGCCCGCGATGTCGGCGTCGGTGATCGCGGAGTCGTCCTTGACGCATGGTTCGCCGCGGAAGTAGCGCCGCCAGTGGGAAGCGGCCTCGGCCAGCTCGGTTTTCGCCCACTGACCGACGGCGGCGTTCATCGGTGGGCCGGTGGGGTGGACCATGATGAACGAGTCCATGAAGGCGTCGTCGATGGGGCCTTGGAGGTTGGGGCGTTTGGCGATGTTCGATCGCCAATCGCCAATCGCCGATTGCGGGTGCCACTTGCCATCCAGCTTAATGAGCGTATAGCCCACCAGCCTCCGCTCATCAGAACTTTTCGGGTGCCACTTGCCGTCCAGCATAATGAGCGCGGCCGTTGACGATATCATTGACGATGTGTCGAGGCGCTGACCGTCAATGGCGATGGAGGCTGTGGATTTGGTCTTCGTAGCGGGCAAATTCACCGTCAGCGCGGCGACGCCCCTGGTCCTGATGTTCGCCCCATTTACCGTGGCCTCAGCTTCAACACGAGCCGGTTCCCAATGCTTTTCGAGCGCATCAATCGTGAGCCAATGCGCTTGGTTGAACTTCAGCGAATGCGTCACCAGCGTGACCTTCTTGGGCTGATGTTCGACGCCCTTGTTGGTCGCGTCGTCCACGAGCTTCGCGACCACTTTCTTCGCGCCGGGTTCGTAGGCGTGGCCGGTTTTGGGGCCGATGATGTGGGTCATTTTCACGCCGTCTTTGAGCAGCGCGGCTTCCATGAGGTCGGCGGCGGCTTTCTGCGCGTCGTCCTCGCCGCTGTAGGCAATGAGGGTGGAGTTGGCGAGGTTGATGGGGCAGGCGAGCGGGTCGTAGAGGCTCCAAAGTTTTTGTTCCCACCACGGGATGGTGTCGAGTTTGTCGTCGAGTTTTTGGTAGTGCTTCACATCGACGAAACCCGCGCCGGGATTGACGGAGGCGAACTTGTCCGCGTGATGCGCGCCGAGGTGCCACGCGCCCGCGCCGCCCATCGAGAAGCCGCGCATCGCGAGCTTGTTGCGGTCGATCGGGTAGTGCTTCGCGACGTGATCGAGACCCTCCCAGACGTCGGTTTCGCCGGCGAATTTGAAGGCGTTCATGAAGCGGCCGTAGGGATCGAGCACGAAGGCGTCGTCCGGCAGGAACGTCCCGCCCGCGCGCGACTGGCCGTCGATGAAGGCGATTTCGTTGAGCGTGTCGCCGCGGCCGTGGAGCCAGAAATCAAGGCGGCGCGGCTGATCGTCGCCGGTGAGATAGCTCACGGGCACCTTCAGGCCGTAGGGTTGCACCGAGCCGTCGATCTTCGAGGTGTAGCCGCGCACGACGGGGACGTGGGTGAGCGGGCCGGCGTTTTTGCCGGTGGCCTTGGCTTCGAGTTCCTTCTTCAACGCGAGCAGGCCGGCCTTGGTGTTCCACGGGGCCTGGCGCGCGGCGAGTTGTTTGGCGCGCTCGCGGCCCTGCTTGAGCAAATTGCGCGCGGAGTTGAATTGGTTGGTGCTGGTGAAAATGTCGTCATCGAGCGCGTAGCGGACGGCGTTGTAATAAATCTGCGCGTCGGGCAGGAGCGCCTGCAATTCGGCGTGGCGATGAAGCTGGCCGCGCGCGAACTCGATTTCCTTGCCGAGCAATTCCACCTCGGCGGCGAGTTCGGCCTTCACCGCGGGCGGCACGATGACGCCGGGGGGCGGGTTCAGTTTGCGCGGGTTGGGTTGGAGATTGGGCGTGGGCTTTTTGGCGGGCGCGGCGGCGGCGGAAATTTCGGTGGCGGCGGGGAAGAGGCCGAGCGACAGACCGAGGGCGAGGGAAAGCAACGGGTTCATCATGCGGAGGGTATTGCAGGGCAAGCGCGGTTTGGCGAGTGGCAAAGGTGGCGCGGGTGCAGAGGAATCGGGGCGGGGAAGTTGGACGAGGGAATTTGGGGCAAGGGAATTTTTTGGTTTCAATTCCTTTGCCCAAATTCCCTGGCCAGTCTTTTTGCCGTGGGGAAACCGTTTGGATTTCGGCGTGGGGTTGCGGATAGTGCGGGGCGAATTTGTGCATGAAAACTTTGTTTGAAAACTTGCGGCGGTGCGTGTGGCTGGTGCTCGGCGTGGGGTTGGCGATGGATTGTCGCGGCGCGGCGGCGGCGGAGCCGGATGCGGCGGGTGTGGAGTTTTTTGAGAAGAAGATCCGCCCGGTGTTGATCGAGCACTGCCTGAAATGTCACAGCCGCGAGAGCGCGGAAAAGGTCAAGGGCGGTCTCGCGCTCGACACGCGCGAGGGCGTGCTCAAGGGCGGCGAGACGGGGCCGGCGGTGGTGCCGGGGAATCTCGAGAAAAGCCTGCTGATTCGCGCGGTGCGTTACACGGACGAGAATTTGCAGATGCCGCCGAAGAACAAAAAGTTGTCGGCGGCACAGATCGCGGATTTCGAGGCGTGGGTGCGGATGGGCGCGCCGGATCCGCGTTCGGGCAAGGTGGCGATGGGCGGGCCGCCATTGTCCGATCCGGCGAAGGTGCGCGAGCACTGGGCGTTCAAACCCGTGAGGAAACCGGCGGTGCCAGCGGTGAAAAGCGGTGCGTGGGTGCGGACGCCGGTGGATGCGTTTGTGCTCGCGAAGCTCGAGTCGCGCGGGCTGACGCCGACGCCGGCGGCGGACAAGTTCACGCTGCTGCGGCGCGTGACGTTTGATCTGACGGGCCTGCCGCCGAGCCTCGAGGAGGTCGAGAAATTTGTGGCCGACACGGCGCCGCAGGCATTCGAGCGCGTGGTCGAGCGGTTGTTGAACTCGCCGCAATACGGCGAACGCTGGGCGCGGCACTGGCTGGATGTGGCGCGCTACGCCGACACGAAGGGTTATCTCGCGGGCGACGAGCAGCGGCGGTTTGCGTTCAGCTACACGTATCGCGATTACGTGATTCGCGCGTTCAACGAGGATTTGCGCTTCGACCGGTTTGTCACCGAGCAGCTCGCGGCGGATTTGCTGCCGCTCGGCGCGGACAAGCGGCCGTTGGCGGCGCTGGGTTTTCTCACGCTGGGCCGGCGCTTTTTGAACAACCCCCACGACATCATCGACGACCGCATCGACGCGGTGACGCGCGGTTTGATGGGCCTGACGGTGCAGTGCGCGCGGTGTCACGATCACAAGTACGATCCGGTGACGGCGCGGGATTACTACGGTTTGTACGGCGTGTTCGCGAGTTCGCACGAGCCGGTGGAGAAGCCGCTGCTGGGGATCGCGCCCGACGCGAAAGCACACGCGGCGTATTTGGCGGAGAAGAGCAAGCGCGAGGATGAACTCACGGCGTATCGCGCGGAGCAATTGGAGAAGGCGCTGGCGGAGCTGCGAAAACGCGCAGGGGAATATTTGCTGGCGGCGCACGAGGCGCGGTTCCCGCAGAACGAGAAATTGGGCGACCGTTTTTTTCAGGAGCGCAAATTGCAGGCGAACGTGGCGCATCGCTGGGAGCGCGAGCTCGAGCGCGGGCGCAAGGCGGGTGGGCATCCGGTGCTGGGCGCGTGGGTGGCGTTCGCCGATTTGCCGGAGACGGAATTTGCGGCGCGGGCGCGCGGTGTGGCGGAGAAGTTGGCGGCGAATGCGGAGGGGAA
>JAYVOY010000558.1:0-3627 GCA_043757645.1 Verrucomicrobiota bacterium | reverse complement strand
CGACGGTGCCGTTTTCGCCGGAGATTTTTCCCTGCACCTCGGGCGAGTTCATCAGGTGCAGCGTCTGCGCGAGATTCGGCGCGGTGACGCGCTCGCATTCGCACGGCGACTCGCGGCGCGAACGGCCAAAGACATCGAGGAAGTAGCTCGCCACGGATTCGTCCGGCAACTCAATCGCGCGCGTGCCGAGCGGGAAACCGGGATGCTTCTCGCGCGTGCCCGTCACGACATCGACGGCATCGAGCAGCGCTTCGGCGGGGAGACGCTTGGGCAGATAACGCGCGTAATTCTGCCGGTCCGTCGCGTTCTCGGATGTGGGCGCGGAACTCAAACCATACGTCCGCGAATTCATGATCGTGCGCTGGAGATGCTTAAGATCGAACTTGTGCGCGATCAAATCCTTCGCCAGCGCGTCGAGCAACGGCGGGTTGCTCGGGGGATTCGTCACGCGCATATCGTCCACGGACTCGACCAACCCGACGCCGAGATAACGCGCCCAGATGCGGTTGACGACGGCCTTGGCGAAAAACGGATTCTCCGGTTGCGCCATCCAGTCGGCGAGCTTCACGCGCGAATCCTCGCCGCGCACGTGCTCGAATTCGGGTCCGAGCAGCCCCTTCGGTTTCATGCGTTTGCCGGAACGCGGCTGCGAAACCTCGCCGTCCTTCTTCACGAAAATCGCGTTCTCGCCGGAGACCTCGCCGCTCTTGTTGCCCATCCGCGCGAAGAACGCCGCGAGCGCCCAGTAGTCATTCTGCGTGATGCGCTCGTAGGGATGGTTGTGGCAGTTCGCGCATGCCACGCGCGTGCCGAGGAAAAGCTGGCTCGTGTCGTTGACAAGGTGGACTTGGTTGCGCACCTCGCGATACCACACGACCGGCGGGCTGTCGCTGATGTTGCCCTGCGCGGTGACGATGCCGCGCACGAATTGATCGTAGGGAAGATTCTGCGCGAACGCGTCGCGAATCCACGCGGCGAAGGCGAACGTGCCGCGCTTTGCCTGCTCGCCGTTGCGGCGTTTGTTGCGGAGCAAATCGCCCCAATAACCGGCCCAGTAATCCGCGTATTCGTTGCGCTCGAGCAAATGGTCCACAAGCTTCGCACGCTTGTCGGGCGCGGGGTCCGCGGCGAACGCGCGCGCCTCGGCGGGCGTCGGCAGCGTGCCAATGGCATCGAGCGACGCGCGCCGGATGAATTCCTCGTCCGTGCAATTCTCGCTCGGCGCGACGCCGAGTTTCTTCCACTTCGCCAGCACCAGTTCATCCACAAAATTCGCGGGCTTGAAATGCGCGAAAGCCGTGTCGGGCAGATGCCGATTGTAGGGCACGCTCACGCGCGCGACATCCACCAAGCCCTGATAACGCACCATGATCGCGCCCTCGCCGGTGTGGTCGAGCGTGCCGACCTCGCCGTGGTGCTCGACGGCGAGAATGTCCGGCTGCTGGCTTTTGTACTCCGCGTGGCGCGTCACGTCGGCGGATGAGCCGTCCGAGAAATGCGCGACGACGCGGAGTTGTTGCTTCGCCTTCGCATCGATCAGGCGCTCGCGCGGGAAGACCTCGATGTTCCTCACGACGGGATCGTTGGTCGTGCCCTTGGGCATTCCCTGATTGATCCACTGCAACAACAGCCGATACGAATCGGAATCCTTCTCAATCTTCACGCCGCCGCCGTGAACGGTCTCGCCCGTCGCCTTCGTGAGGATCAGCGACTCCGCGGGCGCGAGCGGAAACACGCGCCGCCCGCGCGCCTGCTCGACGATCGCCTCGTAATCGAGCTTCGTCTCGAAGCCGAACAGCGAGAGCGCGAAGCCGTTTTGCCCGCCCTGTTTCCCGTGACAGCCGCCGGAATTGCAGCCGCTCTTCGTGAGCACGGGCAGCACGTCATTGGCGAAATTGATCCGGCGCTGAATCGCAAACTTTTCAACGGAGACGCGCGCCATGGCGGAGAGCGTTTGTTTGGAAACCGGGTCTTGCGCCGTCACCGAAATCGTCGCCGCGCCGTCGGCCTGCGGCGTGAGCCATCCGCGCTCGATTCCGACGATGGGGGATTGGGTCGCGCTCGCCGCGGTCGCACGCACGCTGTAGGTGGCCGACGCTGTCACGTCCGTCTCCACGCCGTCGCCCGAACGCACGGTCACGAGCAACTGTACCGCTGAATCCGGGTGACGCAGGGAAATCTCCACCGGCTCGACGATGAGCGTGGCCACGCTCGCGGCGAACACGCCGCCACCCCACACCAGCACCGCGGTCACAACGATCCCCGCAATGATTCGATTCAGCGCAAATTTCACAGCAATTCTATAAACGAACACCGCGCGCCACAAACACCGCAGGCGCGCGTCCGGGCCTTCGATGGCGAAGGGCGTGTGGTATTCAGAGTGTCGCGAAATAACTACGAAGCGACGGGTTTGGAAGCTGGCGCTTTGCACGAGACGCCTGCGGAAACTTCGCCGGAGCCAGCGCGTCCGGGGCGCGGCAAGGTTAGGACACGCCCGTCGCGACGGGGACAGTTGCCCATCACGCACCCGCGCGAACTCATCCGACTTGGCTTTCCACAAACCGGAGCGCCGAGCACCGGCTCGGCGCGAACCCAGCGCAACCGTCCACGCCGAGCCAGTGCTCGGCGCTCCGCCCGCGGTTCAACCTTGAAACGGCGTTTGAGACTCACGCAAAGATCGCAAAGGAATTAGCCGTAACCATGCAGTCGGACCGCCGCCGTCCCGGCGGCTCACACCGTCCGAACGGGGCGAACGCGCGGATTTTCCGCGGCCCAAAGTGCTCACTGAATAGGGAGCCAAAAGCGTGCGGACAATTTGCCCCCGCGGACTTTCCCACGCCGTGAGCCGCCGAGACGGCGGCGCTCCTACTGCATGGATCCGGATTAGGAATTTTCGCGGCGAAGAACTGGAGCAGCCTTCATCTGGCGGGTGCATTTGCGCGCTGCGTTTTCCACCCTTGCCTTTGCGGACTTTGCGTGAGGTCAACTGCCGTTTATTGCTTCCGGGATTCAACGCGCAGAATTTCGCACTCGGGCAAATTTCTGCGCGCACCGCGGCGCGATTGACAATGCTCGGGCTAAATTCTAAAAACCTCCATGCTCTTCGCCAACGGCGGCATCTACGCCCGCAACGACGAGGAAATCATCTCCGTTGATCTAAGGAAATAACTCGGCGAAGTTCGCGAACAGGAACTCGCAGCGGGCTGCTTTTGCCATGGACTCAACGGCAACAACCAAAACTGAATCCGAGATCGAGGACTTGGGGAACGACAACACCATTGTCAAGTTCGTCGCTCTTGTCCTCTATCAAGCGACCAAAGAGGGCGCGACGGAGGTCAGCTTCGCGGCGGAGGATTGTCGCGAGGCCGAGCTCGAACAAGCCCGCAACGACGGGGCGCAACCCGCCGAACTGGACGCTTTGCGGGCGGCAATGGAAAATCATGGAGTGGACTTTGCGCACTTTTTCCCGAGTCGCGGCTTCCTATTTTCCATTCAGTATCGTGTCGGCGAGAAGCTCCACCCGATGGATCCGCCACCGCGATATTTATTTAGCCCGGTCATCTGCCGCCTCTGCGTCATGGCTGGCATCCGCTACTGGGCGAAAGGTCGCGTCGAAGATTTTTTCAA
>JAYVOY010000557.1:0-3631 GCA_043757645.1 Verrucomicrobiota bacterium | reverse complement strand
CTATTCGGTGAGTGGTCCAGTCAGCGAAGAACCGAACGCACGGACTCCTCTGTCTGTGTTTCATCCGTGTTCCATCCGTGGCTAAAGAATAGTTCCGGCTAAAGCCGGGTGCTAATGAGAGGAAACCAAGGCCGCACAAAACTGCGATGCGCTCCGGTTTCCTCACGCCCACAGTTCGGCTTGGACATTCCGCGTGGCGCGCTTTCCAATGCTGCGGCACATGCAAACCGACTTCGCCGTCAGCGGTCATTGGAACGGGGCGTTCGATCCCGAACGCCTCCGCGAATGGGCGATCGCGTTGCGGGCGGGGCTGCGCGCGCCGGCCGTCACGCTGGGCTTGGTGTTCGTCGCGCCGAAATTTTTTGAGCAAGCCGAGGAGTTGCTCGAAATTCTGCGCGTTCACGCGCGCATTCCGTTGCTCGCGGGTTGTTCGAGTCCGTCATTGATCTCGGGCAGTCAGGAGATCGAGGACGCCGCGGGGGTGGTGCTCGGGTTGTATCATTTTCCCGGCGGCTCGGTGCGCGCGCGGCACTTCACGCAGGAACAAGTCGAGGACGGCGAATTGCCCGGCTACTGGCCGCGCGTGACGGAGGTCGAGCCGGACGCGTGCAATGGCTGGCTGGTCTTCGCCGATCCGTTTCACCTCGATGCCGAGCGCTGGTTGCGCCAGTGGAATCACGCCTACGCGCCGCTGCCGATCATCGGCGGACTGGCCACCGGCGAGCCTTCGACGCCGCGCACGCAGGTGTATCTGAACGCGGCGGTCTTCGAGACCGGCGGCGTCGCGCTGTCGTTCCACGGCGACGTGGCGCTCGAGAGCCTGATTTCACAGGGCTGCACGCCGATTGGCGAGACGTGGACGATCACGAAATCGGAGCGCAATTTCATCCACGAGATCGGCAGCCGACCCGCGTACACGGTGTTGAACGAGACGTTCAATTCCCTCGCGAAACGCGACCAGACCAAGGCGCGCGGAAATATTTTCGTGGGCTTGGTGATCGATGAATACCGCGAGGAATTTCATCGCGGCGATTTTCTCGTGCGCAATCTCCTCGGCGCCGATCCGTCGCGCGGGAGCCTCGCGGTCGGTGCGTTGCCGCGCACGGGGCAGACCGTGCAGTTTCAGCGGCGCGACGCGGCGGCGGCCACGGAGGATTTGCTGGAATTGCTCGAGCGCGCGCGCGCGCGGCTCGCAGGCCGCGTGCTCTACGGCGCGTGCCTGTGCTCGTGCAACGGCCGCGGCGAACGGCTCTTCGGCGTGGAGAGCCATGATGCCGCGCAGGTCAACGAACACCTCGCACCGCCCGGATTGACGGGCTTTTTCTGCAACGGCGAGATCGGCCCGGTGGGCGGCAAGAGTTTTCTCCACGGCTACACCGCGTCGCTCGCGCTGTTCGTGAAAAAATTGGAAGCCCGCGTGGAAGTGCCATGAACCACGCGAACTCCGCCGCGGGTTCCGGCGAAAATCCCCCCCCGCTGACAGCACGCGTGCCCGCTCCGCTGTCGCCGACTTCGCTGATCCGGCGGCTCACTTCGGCCACGGAGCGCTTGGATTTGGCGGGAATGTTTCCCGTCGCGCAGCCGCTGGAGATTGAACTGGGCAGCGGCGACGGCTCGTTCCTCGCGGCCCACGCAAAACAAAATCCCACGCGCAATTTCGTTGGCGTCGAGCGTCTGCTCGGGCGCATCCGCAAGCTCGACCGCAAGGGCCAGCGCGCGGGCTTGGTGAACCTCCGGTTGATCAGCATCGAGGCCGGCTACTTCCTGAAATACCTCGTGCCCGCCGACTCCGTTCAGGCGATGCACATTTATTTTCCCGATCCGTGGCCGAAGCGGAAACACTGGAAGCACCGGCTGATCAACGAGACGTTTCCCGCGCTCGCACGGAGGGTTCTCGTGCCCGCTGGCCTAGTCTTTTTGCGCACGGATCACGCGGATTATTTTCTGCAAATGCAGCGCGTGTTCGCCGCCGCGACTGGATTCCAACCCGTCGCCACGCCCGCGGAATTGAGCGCCGTCGGCACCGATTTCGAGCGCAATTTCAACGCGCGTGGAATTGCCACGTTGAGCGCGGCGTATCAGCGCGTCGGGTGAGTCACCGCAAATTGGAAAGGCAGGCGTTGAACTCGCCGCGCGCGCCGCGCCGCTCGCGTCCATTGCCGTCCCAATTCACCGTGTCACGACATGAAAATCACCAACGTCGAAGCCATTTACGTCTCCCAAAAAGTCGTCCGCGCCCAATGCGACAGCGGCCAGGACGCGCTCATCATCAAGGTCTCGACCGACGCCGGCATCACGGGCATCGGCGAGGTGGACTCCGCGCCGCTCGCGTGCCAGGCCGTCATCGAGGGGCCGTTCTCGCACACGATCAGCACCGGCTTGAAGCATCTGCTCCTCGGCGAGGACCCGTTCGAGACCGAGCGGCTGTGGCACTTGATGTATCACCGCACGATCTACTCGGGCCGGCGCGGCATCGGCCTGCACGCGATGAGCGGCATCGATCTCGCGTTGTGGGACATCAAGGGCAAGGCGCTCGGCCTGCCGGTTTGGAAACTGCTCGGCGGCGGCTTTCAGAAAAAAATCCGCTGCTACGCGAGCTCGCTTTTCGGCGCGACGCCCAAGGCCACCGGCGAACTCGCCAAGCGCATTCGCGCGAAAGGATTTTCCGCCGTGAAATTCGGCTGGGCGCCGATGGGCGAGAGCGCGAAGACCGACGTGGATTTGGTGCGGCAGGCGCGCAAAGGCTTCGGCGCGGACGGCGACGTGATGATCGACGCCGGTCTCGTGTGGGACGCGCGCACGGCCATTCAACGCGCGCGGGCCTTCGCCGAGTTCGGCATTTTCTGGCTCGAGGAACCGCTCCCGCCCGACGACTACGAGGGCTATGCGAAGCTCACCGCCGCCAGTCCCGTCCACATCGCCGCGGGCGAGCAGGAGAGCGGGCGGCAATCGTTCCTCGACCTGATGGACCGGGGCCGCGTGGACATCGCGCAAGTCGATCTCACGCGCTGCGGCGGCTTCACCGAGGCGATGAAAATCGCGAGCCTCGCCGCCGACCGCGGCCTCAAGGTGGCCAACCACGGCTTCAGCACCTACATCAACGTCCACGCCGCGCTGCACTGGCTCAACGCGATTCCCAACGCGCTCATCGCCGAGTTCGTCGTGCAGGAAAACACGAGCCTGCGCGAGTTCCTCACGAAAGGCCACGTGCGCATGAAGGACGGCTTCCTCCCCGTGCCCGACGCGCCGGGGCTGGGGCTGGAATTGAATGAGGAGGAAGTGCGGAAACATCGCGTGGCGTGACGAGAAAACGACGCATGGCGAATGACGAAATCCGCGGGGGTGG
This sequence comes from Verrucomicrobiota bacterium, assembly GCA_043757645.1. Lineage (GTDB taxonomy): Bacteria > Verrucomicrobiota > Verrucomicrobiia > Limisphaerales > BJHT01 > BJHT01. Next base: position 285 of record JAYVOY010000557.1, on the reverse strand, counting down.
AAACATTGCAAAGGCGGCGGCGTGAATTCCAACTGCCGTAGCGCAACTGGTTGGAACTGGCCGGGTGGGGCCTGCCTCCGGTTTCGCGGACTATTCCAAATGCACGGACATCGTCGTGCGATCGAAAACCAAAACGCGGCCCGGCGGCGGCTGCGGCGGTCGGGGGCCGTCGCGCAGGGTGGCGAGCTCCTTGGCATTCATCGGCAGGTAGGAACTAGAATTAATCCACGCCCGCAGGGCCTTGTTGTAGGCAGCCAGGGTTTCCTCGTTCGCAATAACCACGGG
>JAYVOY010000556.1:0-3634 GCA_043757645.1 Verrucomicrobiota bacterium | reverse complement strand
CCGACACGGGCACCAAGGAACGCTTCTGCTGGATACTCGGCGCCGGTTGTTCCTTCACGTCGGGTATTCCCACCGGCAAAACCCTCGCCCGCGAATGGCTCGACCGACTCCACGACAACTACGCGGTGCCCGGCGAATCCCTCGCTGCTTTCTGCACCCGCCTGCCCCAAATCCCCGGTGCCGAACCTTTCGATTTCAAGGGCCTTGATCCCCAAAACCCCGGCGCACATTACTCCGAGCTTTACGACTTTTGCTTCGCCGAAAGCGTGCAGCGCGGCTTTTCCCGGCTCGAACAACTCATGCGCGGCAAAGACCCCAGCCTCGGCTACTCCATCCTCGCCCGGTTCCTGGCCGACACCCGCCACCGCGTGGTCATCACCACCAATTTCGACAATCTCATCGCCGACGCCATCAGCATTCACACCGCCGTCTTCCCCTTGATTTGCGGCCACGAGTCGCTGGTCAGTTTCCTCGAACTTGAGCACGCCCGGCCCCTCGTCCTCAAGGTTCACCGCGACCTGCTGCTCAACCCCATGAACCGCCCCGCCGAACTCGAACGCCTCCACGGGAATTGGCGGCCCGCACTGGATCAAATCTTCGCCAAATGCACCCCCATCGTCCTCGGGTATGATGGCTACGACGGCACGCTCATGCGCTACCTGCGCGAGCGCGACTCCCTCGGCGGTCGTTTCTACTGGTGCCACCTGCAAACCGAGACGCCCCGCGCCGAGGTTCACGCCGTCGTCAACCGGCATCGCGGCCATCTGGTCGCCATCGACGGTTTCGATGAATTCATGCTCCGCCTCGGGCAACCCCTGGGCTTCATCGATCCCCTCACCACCATGAGCCAGCGCTTCGAGCAGCGCAAAAAGAGCTACACCGAACAACTCGACGCCCTCACCAAACGCCTCGAGGCCAAACCCACTCCCGCCCAGCCCACCGCGCCGCCCGATGCCGCCCTGCGTCAGGCCGTCCATCAGATCGTCCAACAAGCCGAGCAAGTCGTGGACTGGTGGGCTTGGGAGAAAAAAGCGCGCGCGGAAAAAGACCCGGCCCGACGCGACCAAATTTATCAGGCCGGTATCCAAGCCTGCCCCAAGAGTCCCGAGTTGCTCGGCAGCTACGCCAATTTCCTCAAAGACATCCGCAAGGACTACGACCGCGCCGAGACGCTCTATCGCAAGGCCTTGGAATTGGCCCCCAACGACGCCGACTACACGGCCAACTACGCGGAATGTTTGCTGGAGCAGAAGAAGTGGGGTGCGGCGGCGGAACAACTGCAACGAGCCGGAAAGCTGGCGCAGGCGGACGATCAGACTCTCCTGCCCGGTGTCGGGTATTTGCTGCTCGTTTCCCACTGGTGCCAAGAGCACGCCGGTCCAGCGTGGGAAACGGACGCCCTGACCCAGCGACTGGGCCAACTGAAATATTTGCTGGCGCAGGGGTTGCGGTCTCCAACTTCGTCGTTTGACAACATCCTCGACGCACTGGGCGCCGAGTGGTCCCCGGACCGCCTGCGCTTCGCCCGCGCCCTGGCGGATGTGGTGAACGACAAAGCCCCCAGTGCCACCCTCGATTCTTTCACCGAGTGGCAGGCCGCCCCCGCCCTCCCGCTGCCGGGAGGGAGCGCGGCCCTCCGGGCCGCAGCAGCCGCCCGCGCAAGGGGAGCGTGAGGGCGGTGCGGGCGTCCTCCAGTTCGCCGAAGGCCGCGCGGCGATTGACGAAGAGCGCGAGGAGTTCGGCCAGTTCCAGTTCGTTGAAGACGGTGTTGCCGACGAAGCGGAAGTTCGGAGTGGCCCGAGCCGCCTGAAGGCGGAACTCCCAACGAAATGCCGCTTGCCGCGGGGACAGTGTCCGCTCACGCCCGGCCACGCGCGCCGCGGAAATTCTCCATCGCCACTGCCCGCTCTCACTCTATGCTCCCCATCGGCGGCGCTGCCACAATGACGAAAGCCGCACAAACACGCTTGAACAACTGCCCCCCAACTCCTAAACCCCAGCCGATATTTCCGCGCCCCACAGCGCGCCAAACCGCGGCAACGACGATTTCAGAAAAAAAGTTTTAACCCGCTCTCCGCCACAAAATCCTCCCTCACCCACCGCAATTTTTTCCCCACCGTTATCCACTCATGAAAGCCCTCCAACTCGAAAAACCCCAAGCCTGGCGCACCATTGACATCTCCGAACCCGCGGCACCCGGCCCCGGCGAGGCGCTCCTCCGCGTCCACAGCGTCGGCATCTGCGGCACGGATTTCTCCGGCTACCTCGGCAAGATGCCGTTCTTCAGCTACCCGCGCATTCCCGGCCACGAACTCGGCGTCGAGGTGCTCGCCGTCGGCGCGGGCGTCACCCACATCCGCCCCGGCGACCGCTGCTCCGTCGAGCCGTACCTCAACTGCGGCCACTGCTACACCTGTCGCCGCGGCCACACGAATTGCTGCGAGACCAACAAAACCCTCGGCGTCATGTGCGATGGCGGCCTGACCGAGCGCATCATTCTCCCCGCGCGCAAATTGCACCCGTCCGCCAAACTTAACTTCGAGCAACTTGCCCTCGTCGAAACGCTCGCCATCGGCTGCCACGCGATCAATCGCGGCCATCCGAAACCCGACGAACACGTGCTCATCATCGGCGCCGGCCCCATTGGTTTGAGCGCGATTGAATTCGCCAAACTCGCCGCGAAAAAAACCATCGTGCTGGACATGAACGAGCAGCGCCTCGCCTTCGTGCGCGAACGCATGGGCGTGCCCGACACCATTCTCGCGACGGGTGACGGCGGGGAATTGCAGCGCCTCGCCGAACTCACGAACGGCCAGCTCGCCGACGTGGTCGTGGACGCCACCGGCAGCAACAAGTCGATGGCGCAGGCGCTGAATTACTGCGCGTTCAAGGGCCGCCTCGTGTACGTCGGCATCACCCAATCCGAGATCGCGCTTCCCCACGCCCCCGCGCTGCACCGCCGCGAACTCGACATCCGCGCCAGCCGCAACGCGCTCCCCGGCGACTTCACCCGCATCATCCGCCTCATCGAGGACGCCCGCCTCGACACGCGCCCGTGGATCACCCACCGCGCCGCGTTCGCCGAAGTCGCGGACATTTTCCCCACGTGGCTCAAGCCCGAGACCGGCGTCATCAAAGCCGTCGTGTCGGTGGATTGAAGCTGCGGTGGGAGCGCGGCTGTGTGCGCAGCACCAGCCGCAGCGCGTACCTAGCACGAAGCCCTCAGAAAATTTCCACAACCTCCGGCCTCGCGTGGCCGCTGCGACTGGTCTGCGACACAGCCGCGCTCCGTGGTCGTGGTCAAAAAGCGCCCGAACGGTGAAATGCTGGGTGGCTGCGTTGGGCGAGCAATTCCCCAAACGGAGATTCCCGCGTTGAACTCTGGAACCCGTTCTCTGTGTCCATCGTGTCTCTGTGGTCCAAAAAAAATCCCCAAAATGAGACCACAGAGACACGATGGACACAGAGATTCATGAGGAGGAAATGCGGGTGAGGGGTGAGACAACCAACAACGTCCGCACTCGCGCGCCAACACGGGCGCATCTGGACACTGCCCCCGCGAGTTTGCCGTGCCGGAGCGCGGCTGTGTGCGCAGCACCAGCCGCAGCAGGTTGCCATGGCCCGGCGTCGGGAG
>JAYVOY010000555.1:0-44272 GCA_043757645.1 Verrucomicrobiota bacterium | reverse complement strand
GCCCGCGCCCGGTGGACGCGGCTGGGGCTTCGCGTCGGCCGCTTGTGAATCCGCGCCCAACCACAGCGCCGCACTGAGCGAAACCGCGGTGAGAATTTGTCGTGAAGAGGTTTTCATGAAAGTTTGGGTTGTCTGTTTTTGAAATGGTTCGCCGCCGGCCGGTCCACTTGCCCCGCGCCAACTTGAGCTAACGACGCCGACATCGGCGAAGGGTTACCATTGGTGACTCGCCAAAAGGATTCCTCACGCAGAGGCGCAGAGGGCGCAGAGAGAGAATGACTGCAACGCACTTCCCCCCCAAAAAAACTTCTTCTCCGCGCCCTCTGCGCCTCTGCGCGCAAAATCAGTTTCCGACCGCACGGTCACCCCAACCCGCGTCACACCGTCACCACCGGATTTTCCAGCGTGCCGATGCCGGAAATATGGATCGTCACCACATCGCCCGGTTGCAGCGTGAAACCATCCGGCGGCACCACGCCGGTGCCCGTGAGGAGAATCGCCCCGTGCGGAAAACTCTGGCAGCGGAACAAATACTCCGCGAGTTCCGGGAACGTGCGCTTGATCTGCCCCACGCTCGTCTCGCCCGCGAACTCGATCTTGCCGCCGCGGCGAATCGTCACGCCGATCGTCCACGCGCGCGCCTCCGCCTCGCTCGCGTTCACCGTGATCCACGGGCCGACCGCGCACGAACGCAGATACGTTTTCGCCTGCGGCAGGTAGAGCAGATTCTCGCCCTCGATGTCGCGCGAACTCATGTCGTTGCCGATCGTGTAGCCCGCGAGATGCCCGCGCGAATTGAGCACCAGCGCCAGTTCCGGCTCCGGCACGTTCCACTTCGCATCGCGGCGAATGCCCACGCCGTCGCCGGTCGCGATCACTTTCTCGGGCAGTGATTTGAAAAAAATCTCCGGCCGCGGCGCGTCATACACGCGGTCATACGCGCTCGCGCTGAAGTCCGATTCCTCCATGCGCGCCTTCTTGCTGCGCAGATACGTCACACCCGCCGCCCACACTTCCTGGCTGTCCACCGGCGCGAGCAACTGCACCTCGCCCACGCGAAACTGCGGCAACCCCTGTCCCGCCAACCGCGTGAGCTGCGACATCATCCCCTCGAATTCGAGCAGCGACGACAGGCGGTCAATCCCCTCCGCCGTGAGATCGAACACCGTCGCACCATCGACGGAGAGGCCCACGCAGACTTGGTTTTTCGGATTCAGGAAGCGGCAAAGTTTCATAATGAGTCGCGGTAATTCGGGGCCGAGAATTAACCAACGCCCGTCGCGCGCACAAACAATTCCCATCGTTGCGGGGCGGCCTTTGGAATCCGCCGAGCAACTTCCCTGATTTCTCCACCTCGAGGAACGACTCGGCTGAACCCAGGCACGGCGTCCCGGCTTCAGCCGGTGGGCGTTCGTCGTGGCCGAGACGCTGGCAATTCCAAATGTGTCGCGAGTGGGGACGCCGCGCCGCCTAAAGGCGGGACTCCATACCCGAGGCGTCCGGCCCACCGCGTTTCCATCCTCGCCAACTTCCCCCAGCTCGCCTAACAACGCTCCCCAACAACACCCGCTTCCCATGAAAGCCCTCCTCAAAAAAGAACGCCGCGCCGGCCTCTGGCTCGAAGACGTTCCCGCGCCCACGCCCGGCATCAACGACGTCCTCATCCGCGTCCACAAAACCGGCATCTGCGGCACCGACCTGCACATTTACAACTGGGACGCGTGGGCGCAGAAAACCATCCCGGTGCCGATGGTCGTGGGCCACGAGTTCGTCGGCGAAGTCGTCGAGGTCGGCGCGAACGTCAGCGATTTTCATCCCGGCGAAGTGGTCAGCGCCGAGGGTCACGTCGTGTGCGGACGCTGCCGCAACTGCCTCGCGGGCCGCCGCCACCTCTGCAAAGACACGCTCGGCATCGGCGTCAACCGCACCGGCGCGTTCGCCGAATTCATCGCCGTGCCGATGACCAATGTCTGGCACCACAAGTCCGACATCGACCGCGAGGTCGCCGCCATTTTCGATCCCTTCGGCAACGCCGTTCACACCGCACTCACGTTTCCCGTCCTGGGCGAGGATGTGCTCATCACCGGCGCGGGACCGATCGGCATCATGGCCGCCGCGATTGTGAAACACGCGGGCGCGCGCTTCATCGTTGTCACCGACGTGAACGACTACCGCCTCGCGCTCGCCAAGGAAATGGGCGCCACCATCGCCCTCAACGTGAAGCACGGAAACCTCCGCGACGTGCAGGCGAAACTCGGCATGAAGGAGGGCTTCGATGTCGGCCTGGAAATGAGCGGCAACGCCGACGCCTTCCGCGGCATGATCGACGCGATGTGCCACGGCGGCCGCATCGCGATGCTCGGCATTCCCTCCGCGCCCATCGCGATCGACTGGACCAAGGTCGTTTTCAACATGCTCACGATCAAAGGCATTTACGGCCGCGAGATGTACGAGACGTGGTATCAAATGAGCGTGATGCTCGAGAGCGGCCTCGACATTCGCCCCGTCATCACGCACCGCTTTCACCACACCGAGTTTGAAAAAGGCTTCGCCGCGATGAACTCCGGCCAGTCCGGCAAGGTGATTCTCGACTGGCGGTGAAAACGAGTTCGCCATTTCGATTTCCGAAATGGTGCGCGCGCCGCGCCGCGCCGCGCGTCACCGCAGCGCGAGGCCCTCGGTCTTCGGCCCAATCAAGGTGCCGCCGTCCACGACGAGCGTTTGACCGGTGACCAAATCCGAGCCGGTGAGGAAACCTAAAATTGCCGCCGCGATGTCCTCGGGCCGGCACACTTTCCCCAGCACCGCGAAGCGTTCGCGCGCGGCCTTGGAATCCTCATACGCGGCACCGAGGCCTTTTTGCAGCCATTCGCCGGCGATGAATCCGGGCGCGACGGCGTTGACCCGCACCTTCGGCCCGAGCACGCGGGCCAGCGAAATCGTGAGATTGATCACCGCCGCCTTCGAGGCGCAGTAAGGGATCGAACTGCCCGTCCCCGCGAGGCCCGCGACGCTGGCGACATTCACAACCGCGCCGTTGCCCGACGCTTCGAGATGCGTCCGCGCGGCGCGCGTGCATTGGAAAACGCTCTTTACATTCACGCCGAAAATATTTTCCCAATCGGCGTCCGTGACTTCCTCCAACTGACTGTGCGCGATGAAACGCGTCGTGCCGGCGTTGTTCACGAGAATGTCGAGGCGGCCGAATTCTCGCACCGCGGCGGCCACGAGCGCGCGGCAATCCGCGTCGCGCGCCACATCGCCCGCGACCGCGATCGCGCGCACGCCCAACGCGCGCGCCTCGACCGCGACGGCCTCGGCCTCCGCGCGGGAGTGGCGGTAATTGATCGCCACATCGCAACCGCCGCGCGCCAGCAGCAGCGCGGTGGCGCGCCCGACTCCACGACTGGCTCCGGTGACGACGGCGGCTTTTCCTTTGATTTCCATAATTTTGTTGCCGCGCAGCGTGCCGCGTTTGGCGCGGCGTTGCAGGTGAAATCGGCGTGGCGAAACGCGCGCGGTGCAGTGCGGGTGGAATGAAGCGCCAAGCACAAAGCGCAAAGCTCGAGGGAAGGACCCAGTTCCAAGCACCCTGCGTCGTGGCCCGGTTGGGATCATTTTTTGGCGACCCAATGCTCCGCGCTTCGTTTGGTTCCTGGTCCTTCCCCTGAGCCGAAACAATGCAATGGGCGGACCGCCGCCGTCTCGGCGGCTCACGGCGTGAGAAGTCCGCGCGGGCCATTCGCACTGCAACTTTTGCTTCCCCATTCAGTGAACGTTTTGCGCGGCGGAAAATATGCGCGTCCGCCCCAGTGGGACGGTGTGAGCCGCCGAGACGGCGGCGCTCCTACTGCATGGTTACGGGTGAGCTTTGAGTTTTGCCCTTTGAGCGCCGCCCCGCGCCCGCTTGCCACGCCGCCGGGGCGGTGTTACCCAAGACGGCAAGCATCGCGGGCGTGTCCCGTTCATTTGCCGTCGTCTCGGCGGCGGAGCGCGAACCGCGGGCAGCAACTCGAACCCAGCAAACAAAATTGCATGAAAACTCAGACCTGGCTCCTGGCCCTCATGGTGGCCGGCACCGCGCTCCCCGCGTTCGCCGCGGATGGCGAAAAGAAACCGATCGGATATCAAGACACGCCGCTGCTCCCCGACGGCAAATGGCACGTGCATGACGGCCTGCGCCCGCAGCCCACGGTCGTCACGCCCGGCACGTTCAGCACGGCGGAGCAGCCGGGCAAGCCGCCCTCCGACGCGATCGTGTTGTTCGACGGCACCGATCTGTCGAAGTGGCGCGATGCGAAGGGCAATCCGACGGGCTGGGTGTTGAAGGACGGCGCGCTGCAAGTGCCCCCGCGCGGCACCCCGAACGGCGGCGATATTTTCTCGCAGGACGAATTTGGAGACGTGCAACTCCACATCGAATTCGCGACGCCGAATCCGCCGAAAGGTGACAGCCAGGGGCGCGGCAACAGCGGCGTGTTTTTCTTCGGTCGCTACGAGTTTCAAGTGCTCGACAGTCACAACAACCCGACCTATCCCGACGGCCAGGCCGCGTCGCTCTACGGCCAGTCCCCGCCGCTCGTGAACGCCTCGCGTCCGCCGGGCGAATGGCAGGTGTACGACGTGGTGTTCATCGCGCCGCGTTTCAAGGACGGCAAACTCGAATCGCCCGCCGCCGTCACGGCCTTCCACAACGGTGTGCTGGTTCACAATCGCAAGGAACTCCTCGGCGCGAGCGGTCACCGGACCCTCGCCAAGTACTCAGCGCACGCGGAAAAGGGACCGCTGAAAATGCAGGACCACGGCGATCCCGTGCGCTATCGCAACATCTGGGCGCGCCCGCTGAAGGGTTACGACGAGCCGTGATTTTTTCCTGATGTTTGCACGCGGGGCCTGGCGGCGACGCCCGGCCCTTTTTTCTTTTTTGGGGGGCGAAGGAGAGCGCTCCGCATCGGTTGGTCTTCGGACCGCCGCCGTCCCGGCGGCTCACGGCGTGACCGGTCCGCAGGGTCGGCCAGTCCGTGGCGGTTCCGTTCGTTTCGCCGGGGAAGCCCCTTGGTCTCCGCGCGCGGCTGCGGGGTTCGGATGCGCAGAGCCGCCGGGACGGTGGCGTTCCGGGGCGATGGCCGAATGCGACTGGTGCCGCGCGCACAGCCGCGCTCCACTTCGGTTCTGCGAGAAAATGTTTCCTTGCGGTCACCACTCCTTTTCGGCACACAAGGCAGACCGTTTTCAACCACGCGCACAAATGATTTCAGCCGTTTGTTTCACCCTTTGAGCCACAGGAAAAATCCATGAGCAACGCCAACAATTATCCCAAACTTCACAACGCCATGTGGCCCGGTCTCGTCGGCAAGGGCAGCCCCGGCGCGGAACCGTTCATCGATCTCGACACGATGCTCGACCTCACCGCCAAGGCCGAGGTCAACGGCGTGAAGTTCGATGGCGTGGATTTGTTTTTGTACAATCCGCACGTCGATGTCGACATCTCCGATGACGGCATCAAGAAGCTGGCGGACAAGATTCGTGGCAAGGGTTTCGAGGTCGGCTCGGTCGTCGCGCCGGTGTGGTTCGACGGCTCCGCGATGGGCGACGAGACGAAGCGCGCCAACTGGGTGAGCGCCGTGCGCAAGGCCTGCCGCATTGGTCAGAAGCTGCGCGCGCTGGGCATCCGCCCCCACGGCATCGTGCGCATCGACTCCGCGGCGAGCGTGACCGATTGGGAGAAGGATCCGAAGAGCAACACCAAGCTCATCGCGAAAACTTTCCGCGAAGGCGGCAAGATCGCGAAGGACGCCGGCGAACGCCTCGCGGCCGAGGGCGAGATTTGCTGGGGCGGCATGCACTCGTGGAAATACATGCTGCAAACGCTCGAGGAAACCGGGATGCCCAAGGTCGTGGGATTTCAAGCGGACATGGCGCACACGCTCCTCTACACGCTCGGGTACAACGCGCCCGAGCACCGCATCGTGCCCGAGAAATTCCAGTGGCAGCCCGCCCAATTCCACGCCGCGATGCAGAAGATGACCAAGGCGCTGCGCCCGTGGACGTTTGATTTTCACGTCGCGCAAAACGACGCGACGGTCAAAGGCTCCGGCGGCCACGACAAGACCGGTCGCCACTGCCAGGCCACCGATCCCAACGGCAAGCTCAACATCGCGCGCGACGCCGGCTACTGGCTGCGCGACGACGCGGGCAAGGTCACCAAGAAGTTCAAACACATCTGCTGGGACGGCTGCATGTTCCCGAACGAGGTCATGCAAAAACAGGAGACGTGGAACAACATTCTCGCCGCGATGATTCAGGTCCGCGAGAACCACGGGTGGAAGGCGTGAGGCGCGGCGGTCATTGTCATCGGTTGTCACCTTTGTGAAAACCCTCACCGCCAGCGCCGCTCGGCAAAGCCTTGGCTCCCTGCTCACTCAGGCGCTGGCGGGCAAGGATGTTGGCATCGTTTGGCGCGGGCAAGTGGTCGCACTGCGCGCGGTGAGCGAACGCGGCGGTGACGAGGTGCTTTCCGACTACGCGTTGCCTCCAAAAACGCTCGACCGCGCGACACGGAAACTCGAGCGGCAGGCGCACCATGAGCACAAAACCGGCAAAGCCAAAGTCTGGGACGGAACCGCCGCCAGTCTTCGCGGTTGAACTCGCGTCCTCGTGGAAACGCTGGGCCAAGGAACTCACCGATGACGAAGTTGCTGATCTTGTCCGCCGACTCGTTCAGCTTCGCGACGGCATCGGTCACCCGCACGCGCACGCGGGCTTGGGCATTCGTCGGCTCCGTGGCGCGGTCTTCGAGTTCCGTTTGTCACGCGACCTTCGCGTCGTTTTCGTCCTGGCGCGGGAAGAGCGCATTCTCCAACTCCAGATGGTCGGCAATCACGATCAAGTGCGCACTTGGCTCAAGGAAAACGCCTGACCCGCATCGCATCTAATTCAAAACCAATTTGTGCCAGCGGCTCGCCGGCATCTTGAACTCAGCGAAAAACACCAAACCCATTATGGCAAAAAAAAACCTCCGCATCGGTCTCATCGGCTACGGCTTCATGGGCCGCACCCACTCCAACGCGTTCACGCAGGTCAAAAACTTTTTTGACCTCGACTACCAACCCGTCCTCCAGGCCGTCTGCGCGCGCGACGCCGAGAAAGCCAAGGCCTTCGCCGCGCAATGGGGCTACGCCTCCATCGAGACCGACTGGCGCAAACTCGTCGAGCGCGACGACATCGACGTCATCGACATCGCCGCGCCGAACAATGTCCACGCCGAGATCGCCATCGCCGCCGCCAAGGCGGGCAAGGCGATTCTCTGCGAAAAGCCCCTCGCCATCACCGGCCCCGACGCCGAGAAAATGGTGAAGGCCGTCGAGAAGGCGAAAGTGCCGAACATGGTTTGGTACAACTACCGCCGCATCCCCGCCGTCACGCTCGCCAAGCAGCTCATCGATGAGGGCCGCCTCGGGAAAATCTTCCATTACCGCGCGAAGTTCCTTCAAGACTGGACCATCAACGCCGACCTCCCGCAGGGCGGCGCGGGCCTCTGGCGGCTCGACGCGAAGGTCGCCGGCTCCGGCGTCACGGGCGATTTGCTCGCGCATTGCATCGACACCGCGATGTGGCTCAACGGCGGAATTTCGAGCGTCACCGCCACGACCGAGACCTTCATCAAGGAGCGCAAACACACGCTCACCGGCAAGGTCGAGAAGGTCACGATCGACGACGCGAGCCTGTTCCTCGCGCGCTTCGGCAACGGTTCGCTGGCGACGTTTGAATCCACCCGCTACGCGCGCGGGCACAAGGCGCTCTACACGCTGGAAATCAACGGCGAGAACGGCTCGCTCGCGTGGGATCTGCATGACCTGCATCGCTTGCAGGTGTTCGACTACAAGGACGAAAGCAAAATCCGCGGCTGGAAATCCGTTCACATCACCGACGGCGATCATCCCTACATGAAGAACTGGTGGGTGCCCGGCCTCGCGATCGGTTACGCCGAAACCTTCGTCCATCAAGTCGCCGACTTCATCAAGGGCCTTCAAGACGGCACGGGCGCGAAACCCGATTTCAAGGATGGCCTCGCGACCGACTACGTCACCGACGCCGTGCTCAAGTCCGCCAAGACGGGCCGCTGGGAAAAGGTCAAGCAGACCAAATAAAACTTCGGTCGGGGAAACTCGGCCACGCCACGAAAGCGTCCGCGGCAACGCGGGCGCTTTTTATTTTTTCGGGGGGAGTTCCGAAGACGCTTCAGCCCGAACTCCGAATTGGAAACGGTTGGCACCGGCGAGTCGCCCGCGCCAACCGCCGATTGCCAATGCAGGCACCGAACTACGCCTTCGCCAGAATATCTTCGGGCATTGGTCGCCCCTTGGTTTCAGGCAAGAAATATAGCGCAATCAAACCAACCAGAAAGACTAGGCTCACCCAACTACAGGCTGTCCGAAACGCTTCTAACTTGGCATCCGCGGTAACCGCGCCCGCAGCCAGTCTGGCTTGCAAAATTCCCATCGTAAACGGCCCGCTCGCCGCGATGAATCGGCCCACGTTGTAGCAAAAGCTAACCCCCGTACTCCGCAGGCGGGTTGGAAAGAGTTCCGGCAAATAAATCGCGAAACCGGCAAACAGCGCCAACTGACAGAATCCCATAATAGGGATGAGCACAAAGATGTGCCACGGTTGGTTGAGAAATTGGAACACCATCACAGTGCTCAAAAACGCCGCAATGAATGCGAGCGCAAAAATAGGCTTACGGCCAAATCTCTGGGCGAGTTTGGTGAAAACCATCATCCCAAAAAACGCCCCTATATTCTGCATAATCATGGTAATTCCGGTCCACATTAGGCGCTTCCCCGGCACCTGACCCGCGGGCAAATTCTCCGCCTTTAACTGCTTACCGATCACGTCGCCGACCAATTCAGGACTAAAAAAGCCGACACCCCAGAGTCCAACCACTCCGGCAACACAAAGCATCATCCCCAGCAGTGCGGATTTACGCCAGCGAGCCTCACCAAAAAGTGACCCATAAGATCCAAACTTAACGCCAGTCAGCCGTCCCGCCTCACGAGCGGCGCGCCACTTTTCCGGCTCCTTCAATCGCACCTGAATAAATACACATAGAAAAGCGGGGGCGGCACCGACCCAGAAAAGATACTTCCAAAAATCACCCGCCGGTTTCGCCCCACCTTGCACCGCCGCCACCTGACTATAACCAACCACCACGGCGATCAATCCGGCAGTTATATTTCCCACCGCCGACAATGACTGAAGCAATCCAAGGGCGTTAGAGCGCGAACGATCCGGTAAAGCGTCCGCCACCAGTGCCACTGACAAACCAAAAACTCCACCCACACCCAAACCAGTCACAAATCGATAAAGACAAAAATCGTAAACGGACTGGGAAAAAGCAGATAGACCGGTGAAAACCGAATACAATAACACCGTGATAGTAAGGGTCCGAGCACGCCCTATCCGATCCCCCATCGCCCCGAATAGAAGCCCCCCGGTTGCCCAACCAGCCACAAAAATAGACGTCGCATATCCTCCCCACACTTTCTGCAAATCCGACAGGGAACCCTTGGGGAGCAAATCCGCAATCGCCGGGTTTCTGGCTATGATAAACAACTGCTGATCTAGGCAGTCGAACATCCACGCCAAACAAGCCATTGCGAATACGAACCAATGATAGCGTGTCAAGCCGTGCCACCAAGGGTCCGTATCAGTGGGAGGTGTGTTTTGCGCGGAACTCATAGGCTGATCGGATTAACAGTATGGAGGTAATCTTAGGCCATATCCACAAAAATCGAGCAAGGCATATTTTCAAATCGTCCAAAGAAAAGGGCCCGTCCGCAAGCGAACGGGCCTTTCGAAATCAGACATGGAAACTCAGGCAGTCGCGGCCGAAGTCGTCTCGGCGGCAGCCACCGGTCCCGTTTCCTCGACGAACTCCAAGATCGCCATCTGGGCGACATCACCCTGGCGCGGTCCGAGCCTCACGATGCGGGTGTAACCGCCGCGGCGCTCTTTGAACTTGGGCGCAATGTCCTCGAACAGGATGCGCACCACGTCCTCTTCCAAGCGCCACTTCTCGCGGACGGTTTTGCCCTTCAACGTCGGTGTGCCGACGAAATGGCTCCGCGGTTGTTGCCGCAGCCGCGCCGCCACAAGTCGGCGGTCATGGAGACTGCCGCTCTTGCCGAGCGTGACCATCTTTTCAGCGACCGAGCGCACCGCCTTGGCTTTCGCCAGGGTGGTGGTGACGCGCTTATGCTTGATCAGGCTGCAAACCATATTGGCCAGCATCGCGTTGCGATGTTCGCCCGTGCGGCCAAGTTTTGCTGTTCTCTTAAGATGTCGCATACTAAATACCTTATTCCTTCGGCACGGCTTCTTCCTTGGGTGCCTCGAGCAACGCAGCGTCGAAAGTCATTCCCAGACTCAGACCGAGGCCGGTCAGTTTGTCTTTGATTTCGTTCAGGGATTTCTTGCCGAAATTCCTATACTTCAGCATTTCCGCCTCAGTCTTCATGGCCAGTTGGCCAACCGAGGTGATGTTGGCGTTATTGAGACAGTTCGCCGCGCGGACCGACAGCTCGATCTCATTCACGCTCATGTTGAGCAGTTTCTTGAGCTTGGCCTTCTCGTCGTCCTGCTTGGTCTCGACCTGCTCGAACTCAATCGCGTTCTTGTCGTATCCAACGAAGACATCCAGATGATGCTGGAGAATCGCAGACGATTGGAGCAGCGCATCATCCGGGGTAATCCGGCCGTCGGTCCACACTTCCAAGACCAGACGATCATAGTCGGTGCGTTGCCCGACACGGGCATTTTCAACCGCATAACGCACGCGCGTCACCGGCGAGAATAGGGAATCCACCGCGATAACTCCGATGGACTGCTCCAGCTTCTTGTTCTCGTCGCCGGGGCAGAAACCGCGCCCGATCTTGACTTCGAACTCCATTGTGAACTTCTTCTTCTTATCGAGCGTGCAAATCAATTGCTTGGGGTTCACAACCTCGATGTTTTGATTCAATTCGATGTCGCCCGCCGTCACCGCGCCATCCTTGTTAACCGATAGGATCAGCGTCTGCGGTTCGCGCGTGTGGGCTTTGAAAAGAATCTTCTTAACGTTCAGGACAATGTCCGTCACGTCTTCCTGCACGCCTTCGACAATCGCGAACTCGTGCATCACCTTGTCGATCTTGATCGACGTGGCGGCGGCGCCTTCCAGTGAGGAAAGGAGCACGCGGCGCAGCGAGTTACCGATGGTGTGACCGTAGCCAGATTCAAACGGTTCGGCGACGAACTTGGCATAGACATCGGTCGCGGTTGCATCTTCCTTTTGCAGCCGTTTGGGTTTTTCGAATGGAGCTAGACGTATTGGCATGGTTTTCTGGTGGCAATTTTAAACTGTCCGTCCCAACTCATTCCCAAAGCTGGAAACCGAACCTTATATTTGCCGTTCGCCCGATGGACGGGCGGTTGTTGGTTAGCGGGAATAAAATTCGACGACAGCCTGTTCGTTAGCGATGGGATTAATGTCTCCCTTGGTCGGCATCCGCATGACCGAACCCCTGAACGCCTCGCGATCAATGGTCAACCATTCGGGAATGGCGCGGCTGGTGGAACCTTCCATCGACTTGGTGGCGAGCTGGCGCGAAACCTTGTTATCGGGCACCTCGATCACATCACCGATTTTCGAGGCATAGGACGGCACGTTGACCTTGCGACCATTGACCTTCACGTGGCCATGAGTCACAAACTGCCGCGCCGCGGCGCGGGTGGTTCCAAAGCCTAGATTATAGACCACGCTATCCAGACGCGTCTCCAGGATTTGGAGCATCGTTTCGCCCGTGACGCCGCGTTTCTTGAGCGCGCGTTCATAGACTCCACGGAACTGCTTTTCCATCAGGCCGTAGTAATAGCGCAATTTCTGCTTCTCGACCAAGCCCATGCCGTAGTCGGTGAGTTTGCGGCGGGACTTCGGGCCATGCACGCCGGGACCGTAGGGACGGCGCTCCAGATACTTGGAAGCGCCAAAAATTGCCGTGCTGAAGCGGCGGCTGATGCGAACGCGGGGACCAGTATAACGAGCCATGTTGCGAGAATTGTCGGAGGTTGAGAAAACTTAGACGCGCCGTTTCTTGCGCGGCCGGCAGCCATTATGCGGCACCGGAGTAATGTCTTTGATGGTGCTGATTTCCAAGCCAATGGCTTGCAGCGCCCGAATGGCCGACTCGCGACCGGAGCCAGGCCCTTTGACCCGGATTTCCACTTCGCGCATTCCGTGCGCCATAGCTTGACGGGCGGCATCCTGCGCCACCTGTTGGGCCGCGAACGCGGTGCTCTTACGGGAACCTTTGAAACCCACGCGCCCGGCACTCGACCAGCCCAGGATATTACCCTGCATATCGGTGATGCTCACCAAGGTGTTGTTAAACGTCGCGAGAATGTTCGCCACGCCGACGGAAATATTTTTCGCGCCCTTGGCTTTGACAATTTTCTTACCCGCCATGCTATCGGCGAGCAATTCGGCGGCGGTGGGAGCCGCGGCGGACGCGACCACGGTCGGTCCCGCGGGCGCTGCGGCCGGATCGGTGACGGGTTTCGCGCCGTCTGCAACCGGCTTCTTAGCGGCCTTGGGAGCCTTCTCCGCTCCAGCCTCACCGGCGACCGCCTGAGGCGCGTCGGGTTTGGCTTCCTTCTTCGGTGCCGTTTTCTTTTTCGGTTCTTCAGCCATATTTCGTAGATTGCTTAGGTGGTTCCCGCTTTCGCCTCAACTTTGCGTTGCACGCCGACCGTCTTCCGCGGTCCCTTGCGGGTGCGCGCGTTTGTCTGGGTCCGTTGCCCGCGAACCGGCAATCCGCGCAGATGCCGGATACCGCGATAGCACTTGATGCCTTGCAGGCGCTTCAAGTTCAGACCGATTTCGCGGCGCAGATCGCCTTCGATCACATACTTGCCCTCCTGAATGGCGTGAACGATCAGCGACAATTGTTGTTCATTCAAATCCTTGGCGCGGATGGCCGGGTCCACCTTGGCCTTGGCGAGAACCACCTTGGCGTTGGACGGCCCGATGCCATAGATGTAGCGCAGCGAAATGTCGATGCGCTTATGCGGGGGAATATCAACTCCGAGAATACGTGGCATAATTGCTTAACCCTGACGTTGTTTGTGGCGGGCGTTGGTGCAAATGACGCGAATAACGCCCTTGCGTTTCACGATTTTGCAATGCTCGCAAAGCTTTTTAACTGATGCGCGAACTTTCATAAATCTAATTATCTATTCAGACCGAACTTTGCCTGTCGATAAATCGAAAGGCGATAAATCCAACCACACCCGCTGGCCAGTTTGCCAGCCTTCACCATCACCACCAGCCGGTTTGGATGGCTTTCCATGCGCCAACAACCGATGCCCGTTCGCCAATTCCACCAACCACAATCTATCCGGGAGCACCTTTACAACAGTGCCTTCGCTTTTGATGACATCGTCGCGGGCCATGTAATTATTTCCGGCTCTGCATCCGTGATTATCACGGTGTGCTCAAAATGGGCGGATGGCTGTCCATCCTGCGTCACCACGGTCCAACCATCGGCCAATACCCGCACCGTCGCCTTACCCGCGTTCACCATCGGCTCGATCGCCAGCGTCATTCCCGGCTTTAACTTCGGCGACGACTTGCCGTCCAAGAAGTTCGGCACCTGCGGATCTTCATGCACCGTTCGTCCGACCCCATGGCCGACAAATTCCCGCACCACACTGAAGCCGTGCGACTCAACACAACGCTGAATCGCGCCCGAAATATCCGCCACCCGACCACCGCCTACCGCCTGCGAAATTCCTTCATACAAGGCCTTTTCGGTAACATCAATCAATTTCTGCGCCTGCAAGCTGCAGCCACCGACCGCGACTGTCCGCGCCGTGTCACCGATGAAGCCCTGATGCACGACCCCGACATCAAGACTCACAATATCGCCAAATTGAACCCGTCGCGGGCCGGCTAGTCCGTGAACCACCTGCTCATTCACAGAGATGCAGATATTACACGGATACTTTCGATAGCCCAAAAACGCACTGCGCGCACCGTAATGCCGGATTCGCGCGCCAGCGTATTCGTCTATCTCTTTCGTCGTCGCACCGGGCGCAATCCACGACGCCACATCTTCCAACACCGTCCCAGCCACCGATCCCGCCGCCCGCATCAAGACCAACTCACGCTCGTTCTTGATGATGATCATAAACGAGTCCGGAACCGCACCCAAGCTAGCTTCGGCGCGGCGACCGGAGAGGGCTAAAACCGACCCTTGATGCGACCCTTCTTCAGAAAGCCATCATAATGCCGCATGAGGAGATGCGACTCCATCTGGCGCATCGTATCCAGCATGACACCCACCGTGATCAAAATACTCGTGCCACCAAAGAACTGCGCGACGCTGAAATTGATATTCCAACTCTGGGTCATGATGGTCGGCAACACCGCAATCACCGCGAGAAAGATCGCGCCCGCCAACGTGATCCGGCTCATCGCGTGATGGAGAAAATCACTCGTCGCCGCGCCCGGACGAACCCCAGGGATATAGCCGCCATACTTCTTCAAATCATCGGCGATCTGTAGCTCATTAAATTGCGTCGCCACCCAGAAGTAGGAGAAGAATAGAATCATCAGGCCCTCCAGCAACAAGTAAAACGGCGAACCATGGGTCAAATTGCGCGCAACATCCTCAAAGAATGGAACCTTCAAGGCTTTTCCCAAGGTGAACAGTATCTTCTCTGGGAACATCAAAATAGCCTGGGCGAAAATAATCGGCATCACGCCGGCGTAATTCACCCGTAACGGCATGAATGACGACCCACCCGGAACCACCTTCCGTCCCACCGCGCGCTGGGCATATTGCACCGGGATTTTCCGCTGCGCCTGCGTCACCGCAATCACCCCGGCAACCACCCCCAAGAGCAGCAACACCATGGCGATGGCGTGAAAAATTGTGAACCTGGACTCGATCCCGGCGGGCGGAACGAACATTTCATAGGTGGCATGCAATGCCTGCGGCATCCGCGCCATAATACCCACAGAAATAACCAGCGAAATCCCATTGCCAATCCCCCGTTCCGTGATTTGTTCCCCGAGCCACATTAGCAGCAGCGTCCCGGTCGTAAGCACCACCGTTGTTTGGATCCGATACCACCACACATTATCGGTCTGGACTAGCACCCCCTCAAACCCACTAAGAATCGACCTCGGATTTTCCCAACCAACGGCCATAACGAAGCCCTGCCCAACGCAAAGCAACACCGTCAGAAACCGTCCATATTGTATTATCTTCGCGCGGCCGCCCTCCTCGCGGGCGAGCTTGGACAGCGTCGGAATCACCGCTGAGAGAAGCTGAATAATAATCGTCGCACTAATGTATGGCATGATCCCCAGTGAACCCACGGCGCAGCGTTCCATCGCGCCGCCGGTGAACATACTATACATCCCGAGCAGTCCATCCGTGGAGTTGGCATTGCTCTTGAAGTACTCCGCGAGCGCGTGCCCATCTAGCCCGGGAATCGGTATCATCGACACCACCCGACAAATCGCCAGCACGATCAGGGTGAACAGAATACGCTGCTTGAGTTCGGGAATCCGAAAGCAATTGGCGAACGTATTTAGAATCGATTTAACCATGAGTCAGTCGTGGCAAAACTCTCCGGATCAAGCCTTGGGTGACCGCTTCGCCGCCGGTTTTCCCTTCGGTTGCACCGGCTTTACGGGAACCATCTCGCACGTTCCACCCAGGCTCTCGATCGCCGTTTTGGCCGAGGCACTGAATGAATCCGCGACAACGGTCAACTTCTTGGTGAGTTGTCCCTGACCCAAAATCTTAACCCCGTGAGCCCGGCCGTTCGCCAAGCCAACCGCCCGCAGCGCCAACTCATCCACCCGCGCACCCTCGTCAAATTGGTTCAAGGAACCGACATTGACCGGCAAATAGATCGTCGTGTGCCGGGCATTGTTAAAGCCCCGTTTGGGCATGCGCCGAATCAGCGGCATTTGCCCGCCCTCGAAACCCGGACGGATGGAACTACCCGAGCGCGCCGTCTGGCCCTTGCCACCGCGGCCACTGGTTTTGCCGTGTCCGCTGGACTCGCCCTGGCCCAGCCGCTTGCGCCGATGCTTGGAACCGTGTTTGGGCTTTAAATCGTGTAGTCGCATACCAAATTAAACCGCTTTCTTCAGTTCGACCGCAATGCCGCGCGCGGCCATGATATCCGCCCGGAGCCTAAGACTCTTGAGTGCCGCCAAAGTGGCTTTCGCCACGTTGCCCGCATTACTCGAACCGAGGGATTTGCTGAGGATATCTTTAACCCCGGCCGCTTCAAGCACCGCACGGACAGTCTTACCCGCAATCAATCCCGTTCCCGGAGATGCCGGGCGCAACAAGACGCGCGCGCCACCAAATTCAAAAACCACATCGTGCGGAATCGTCGGGCCATTCAAGGAAACCGCGAGCATGCAGCCCTTGGAAACCTCGCCGCCCTTGCGAATCGCATCGGCCACTTCCTTGGCCTTGCCCAAGCCGAGACCGACGCGGCCGCGCCGATCGCCGGTCACCACCAACGCGCTGAAGCTAAAACGACGACCACCCTTGACTACTTTGGCGGAACGATTGATGACAACGACCTTCTCCACAAGCTCGCTCTCGCCGCGTCCGTCGCCGCTGCCGCCGTCGCCGGGTCCGCGACCGCGCCGCGGTCCACCACGATTGGATCGGCCACCGCCGCCGCCGCCACCACCGCCCCGTCCACCTGCCGGACGACCTGCGTCGGGCGCTTTTGCTTCAATGATATCAGCCACGTTTTCTTAAGGGGTTATTAAAGTTACAATTGGAGACCTGCGGCCCGGGCGGCATCCGCCAAAGCTTTGACCTTGCCATGGAAGCGGGCACCACTGCGATCAAACACGACCGACTTGATCCCTTTGCTGATGGCGGCGGTCGCGGCGGCTTTGCCCACCACTGCGGCACCTTTGACATTGGCCGAGAGCGCATCGCGATCCGGATTGTCTTTGTGCAGGGTTGAGGCGCTGGCGATAGTCACCCCGGCGAGATCGTCGATAAACTGGACATGAATGTTCTTGCCAGTGAAGCGCACACTCATCCGCGGGCGCGTCACCGTGCCCCGCACTTTCTTCCGAATGCGCCATCGCCGCCGCTGCAACAGACCGTTCTTCTTCTCGTTTCTCATGAGCAAATCTGCCAGGCACCCTGCCCCGGCTATCAAATTGATTATTGGACTGTCTTGCCTTCCTTACGAATAATCCGTTCGTCGGAGTATTTAACACCCTTGCCCTTGTAAGGCTCGGGCGGATAAAAGCTGCGGATTTCCGCCGCCACCTGGCCGACCACCTGTTTGTCGGGTCCCTCAATCGTGAGTTTCGTGTTTTCCTCCACGGTCACCTTGATTTGATCGGGGATCGGATAATTAATAGGATGCGAATAGCCCAAGGCGAGATTGACAATCTTACCCTGCACCGCCGCCTTGAAGCCAACGCCGTTGATCTCCAGCTTCTTCACAAAACCGTCGGCGACACCCTTGATCATGTTATTGATCAATGAGCGGCTCAATCCATGCAACGCCTTGGCCTCGGCATCATCCCCATCGCGCGAAACGGTCACGACCCCGGACGCCAAGGCCGCTGAGGCACGTTTCGGCAATTCAATTTGCAGCTTGCCCTTCGGGCCTTCCACGGCCACGCGCCGACCGGTGATGGTCACCTTAACCTTTGGCGGGACACTTATGGGCTGTTTTCCGATTCGCGACATATTAAATTCGGTTGACTACCAGACAAAACAAAGGACTTCCCCACCCACATTTTCCTTGCGGGCATCGGTCCCGGTCATCACGCCCTTGGGGGTCGAGACGATCGCCGTTCCCATGCCGCGCAGCACTTTCGGCATTTCGGTGGCTCCCACGTAGTGTCGGAGGCCGGGCTTGCTCACGCGGCGCAGGCCCTCGATGACCGCCTTGCGGCCCACATACTTCAACTTAAGCTTCAAAGTCTTCGGTGCCTTGCCGTCGACCGCCCACTCTTCAATGTAGCCTTCCCGTTTGAGAAGCTTGGCAATGCTCTCCTTCATCTTGGAATGCGACATTTCAATGGAGGGCAAGAGGGCGAGATTCGCATTGCGAATCCGCGTCAGCATATCGGAAATCGGATCAGTCATATTCTTACCAACTGGCTTTAATTACACCCGGGATCAGACCATTCAAGGCCAGTTCACGAAAGGTTAATCGCGAAACCCCGTACTTGCGGATAAACCCGCGCCGACGACCACTAATAGAGCAGCGGCGGACCTGCCGCGACGGGCTGGCATTGCGCGGCAGTTTGGATAACCCGGCGTAGTCCTTCTTGGCCTTTAATTCCGCCCGCAGCGCGGCGTATTTTTTGACCGTCGCAGCCTTCTTCTTATCCCGTTCAATCCAGCTTTTTTTGGCCATACTATTTTCCTTCGGCAAATGGCATACCCATCATCTTTAACAAATCCAGCGCTTCCCCATCGGACTTGGCACTGGTCACAATCGTGATGTCCATCCCCTGCTGCCGCTTGATCTTGTCCAGTTCGATTTCCGGGAAGATGGTCTGATCAGATACGCCGAGGCTATAATTCCCCCGGCCATCAAAGGCGCGCGGCGAAATTCCCCGGAAATCACGAACCCGCGGCAAGGCGGCCGCAACGAGGCGGTCGAAAAACTCATACATCACGTCACGGCGCAGCGTCACATAGCAACCCGTGGATTGCCCCTCGCGCAGCTTGAAGTTGGCGATGCTCTTGCGCGCTTTGGTGATGATCGGCTTGCGCCCCGTGATCATCGTCATTTCCTTGACGGCTTCATCAACCGCACCCTTCTCCAGCGACGCACTCACCCCCATGTTCACCATGATCTTCTCGATCACCGGAACTTGATGAATGTTCGTATATTTCCGTTTTTCGATCAACGCCGGACGAACGGTATCAATGTATTTCTTGTAAAGTCGCGATTTCATAGTCCCTCAATCAAGCCTTCGTCCCCGCCACCGCAGTCGTCGAGCGCTTGGCCTGCCGGGCATCATAGTTATCCGCCCGCATCACGTTCGACATGTGAACCGAGCCTTCGCGTTCCACAATCGCGCCATTCGGATGCTGCTGACTCTTGCGCATGTGGCGCTTCATCATGGCAACCCCCTCGACAACCACGCGATCCTTGCCGGTCAACACCGCGATCAAACGGCCGCGTTTGCCACGGTCAGCCCCGGCGATCACGACGACCTCGTCACCCTTGCGAACATGAAAATTAGCCATAATTAAATTACCTCCGGTGCCAGGGAGATGATCTTCATGAACTTCTTCTCGCGCAGCTCCCGCGCGATCGGTCCGAAAATCCGCGTTCCCCGCGGGTTGTTTTCCTTGTCGATAATCACCAGCGCATTGTTATCAAAGCGCAGATAAGAACCATCGTTGCGGCGAATGGCTTTCCGCGTGCGCACAATCACGGCATTAACCACCTCGCCCTTTTTGACGGTGCCATCGGGAGTGGCTTCCTTGATGTGCGCTTTCACGACATCACCAATCCGCGCGTAGCGTTGGTTCCGACCCAGCACGCCGATAACCGCGGCGCGCTTGGCACCGGTGTTATCCGCGACATCGAGAATGGAGCGTACTTGAAACATAACTTTAAATTAGACCGCCACCGGCGCCACTTCGCTGCCCTGCTCGACAATTTCCACCAGCCGCCAGCACTTTAATTTGGACAACGGCCGCGTCTCTTCGATTCGCACCCGGTCGCCCACCTTGGCAAGCTTCTTTTCGTCGTGCGCGTAGAACTTATGATAGCTCGTCACGACCTTTTTGAACTGAGCATGCCGGAAGCGCCGCTGCACTCGAACGACAATGGTCTTCTCCATCTTGTTCGAGACGACCTCGCCAATCCGTTCCTTGCGCTGACCGCGGACTAATGTGTTATCTGCCATAAAAAAATCAATTAGGCTGCCGTTTTGCGGCGCACAGCCGACATCTGGGTTTCCACGCGGGCGACATCCCGGCGCAGTGTCCGCAGGCGCGAGGGTTTTTCCAACTGACTAGTCGCCTTTTGCAACCGCAGGTTAAACAATTCCTGCCGCAGCTCGTTTCCCTTCGCCGCCAATTCGGGCAGGGTTAAATCTTTCAATTCGGACATTTTCATCGTCTCTACAAAATTAACCGATTTTACGGCGCGAAATGAACTTGGTTTTGATCGGCAATTTGGTTGCCGCCAAACGAAGTGACTCCCGGGCGAGCGCCACCGGCACGCCGTCCACCTCAAAGAGCACACTGGCCGGACGGATCACCGCCACCCAGGACTCCACCCCGCCTTTGCCATGACCCATGCGGGTTTCCAACGGCTTCTTCGTAAATGATTTGTCCGGGAAAATGCGAATCCAGACCTTGCCGCGCCGCTTCATGTTGCGGGTAATGGCAACGCGCGCAGCCTCGATCTGCTTCGTGTCCAGCCAGCACCGCTCCAGCGCCTGTAACCCAAACTCGCCAAATGCGACGCTGTTACCCCGCGAGGCCATCCCCGCGCGGTTGCCCCGCTGCATTTTGCGATACTTAACTCTTGCCGGCATCATTGCCATAAAAAATCCTTGGTATTATTGCTCAGGCCGCGACGCCCGCGCCCGCTGTTTCACCGGCGGGAGTTAGCGCCCTCTGCGGCTTGTTCTCCCCACGGCAAACCCAGCATTTGACGCCGATCTTGCCATAAACGGTGTGGGCTTCGCTAAAGCCATAATCAATATTCGCCCGCAAGGTATGCAGCGGCACCCGGCCCTCCAGATACTTCTCCACCCGCGCGATTTCCGAGCCACCCAAACGGCCCGCCACTCGCACACGAATACCTTCCGCGCCAAAATCCATCGCGGTTTGCACCGCTTTCTTCATCGCCCGGCGAAACGACACCCGGCGTTCCAACTGCATGGCGATATTCTCCGCCACCAATTGGGCATCCATCTCCGGAGTCTTAACCTCCTGGATGTCCACATAAATCTCTTTGCCGGTCATCTTGCCCAATTCTTCCTTGAGCTTGTCAATGTCCGCGCCCTTCCGTCCGATAACCACCCCGGGACGCGCGGTAAGAATGGTAATGCGGCAACGATTAGCCGCGCGCTCGATCAAAATCTTGGGCACCGACGCCGATTCCAGCTTCTTCTTCAACAGCGCGCGGATATTGAAATCCTCCGCGAGCAGGCGGCCGAACTGCTTCTTCTCGGCGAACCACTTGGAGCGCCAGTCGCGAGTGACTCCGATACGAAACCCGATAGGATTAACTTTCTGTCCCATAAAATCAGTTGTCGGTCAGCACGATGCGAATCTGGCAGCTACGTTTGAGGATCGGACCGGCCGAGCCACGCGCCTTCGGAATAAATCGTTTGATGGTCGGACCCGCGCCCGCGACAGCTTCCTTAACCCGCAAACTCTCGGGTTTCATGCTGTTATTGTTCTCCGCATTCGCAATCGCAGACTGTAGCGTCTTCGCCACGGCCCGCGCGGATTTGCGAGGCACCGCCGCCAGCACCGCCTGCGCGTGCAGCGCGGGAAGCCCTTGAATCTGCCGGACAACCTCGCGCATCTTCTGCGCGGACATCCGGACGTTTTTAGTGATCGCAGTGACTTCCATAAGTTTACTTGACTTCCGCTTTGGCCGTGTGCGCCCCGTGTTTCTTGAACGTGCGGGTCGGTGAGAATTCACCGAGGCGATGACCCACCATGTTCTCGGTCACGAACACCGGGTTGAAAATCTTGCCGTTATGCACGTTGAAGGTCATCCCGACGAAATCGGGCGTGATCATCGAGCGGCGCGACCAGGTTTTGATCGGCGCCTTCGACTTCGTTTCTTTGGTCTTGTTGATCTTATCCAGCAGATGCTGGTCGATAAACGGACCCTTTTTAATGGAGCGTCCCATAGATTCTATTAGCGAATTTTCATCGGCCGACCATCACGGCGGACCAGAATAAAACGATCAGATTGTTTGCGGATCGAACGGGTCTTGTAACCCTTGGTGATCACACCCCAGGGAGTCACCGGATGTCCCCCACCCTTGGTCTTGCCCTGACCGCCACCCATCGGGTGATCGACGGGGTTTTTGCAGACGGCGCGCGTCTTGCCGCGAATACCACGATGCCGGGAACGACCCGCCTTGCCCAGAATGATATTCTCATGCTCGGCATTGCCCACCTGCCCAACAGTCGCGTAGCAATCCTCGTTGATCTTGCGAATCTCGCCGGACGGCAATCTCACCAAAACGTAGCCGCCATCCTTGGACATAACCGCCGCGCTTGAACCCGCCGAGCGGACGATCTGACTACCCTTGCCCGGAATGAGTTCAATGTTATGCACGTCCAAGCCCACCGGGATGAATTTCAACGGCAAACAATTCCCAATTCCAGGATGCGCCGCCGGTCCACTCATCAGGGTGACTCCCACTTGGAGACCCATCGGTGCCAGCATATAGGCTTTCTCACCATCTTTATATTCCAACAGCGCCAGCCGGGCCGTGCGCAGCGGATCATATTCAATGGCGATAACCTTGGCCTCAATGCCCGCCTTGCGTTGGCGCTTGAAATCGACAATGCGATGCTTCTGTTTGGCACCGCCGCCAATGCCGCGACTGGTCATCCGCCCATAGGCGTTCCGTCCGCCGGTCTTCTTGCGAATCTCAATGAGATTGCGCTCGGGCTTCGCCTTGGTGATTTCGTCGAAGGACGCAATCGTCACATATCGCGACGACGGCGTGAGGGGTCTAAAGCTCTTAACGGGCATAAATTAAGTGAGGTTGATTTTGTCACCCTTCTTCAGGGTAACAATGGCCTTTTTCCAGTCGGAGTCGGAACCAGCCTGCGCGGTGCGCTGACGGCGGGCTTTGCCAAGCATATTGCTCGTGTTGACACTAATCACGGTGACCTTAAACAGCTCTTCAACCGCCTGCCGAATCTCAATCTTATTGGCGCGACGGTCCGCGACCAGGGTGTATTGATTGAACTTCGAGGCTTGCGTGGTGCCCTTCTCGGTAAGTCGCACCGTCTTAATTACATCAAAGGCGTTCATGTTGGTCTAGTTGATGCGCTTGCCGATGCTCTCCAGAGCGGATTTGGTGACAATGAGTTTGTCATACTTCAACACCTGATAGGCGTTGACGTTGGAGCCAGTGGTCACTTCGACCAGCGGCACATTGCGGGAGGCTTGCAGCAGCGTGGCATTCAAGTCACCGGTGACGATCAGCGCCGTGCCCTCAAGGTTCAACGCATCCATCATCTTAATGAAGTCTTTGGTCTTGGCCGAAGCGAGCTTGATGTCTTCCAAGATCACCACATCACCCATCACCAACCGTTCACTGAACGCTTTGTGGAAGGCGAGCTGCTGACTTTTGCGGTTGACCTTCTTGCTGAAGTCACGCGGCCGCGGTCCGAAGACCACGCCACCGCCACGCCAGAGAGGAGATTGGAAGGAGCCGGCACGGGCGCGACCCGTGCCCTTTTGCCGCCACGGCTTCTTATTCGTACCAGCGACTTCGCCAGCCGTTTTCGTACAGGCCGTGCCGGCGCGTTGACCGGCGCGGAAGGCGACCACCGAGTCATGCACTGCCTGGGTGCCTTTGGCGTTCTCGATGAGCGTAAACGGAACGTCAATCTCGCCATTCGGATTACCATTTGCGTCGTGAATTTTAAGTTTCATGCGAATCGCTTAATTACTTCTTCTTGGCGGCCGCAGCAGCGGCACCGGCCTTGCCAGCCGCAGATTTCTTGGCAGTAGGTTCGCCGCGTTTGCCGCGGGCAGCCGCCACAGCGGAACCCTTCGGCAATTTTTTGGCCTCGCGGATCAGGACAAAATCACCCTTCGCTCCGGGAATCGATCCCTTGACTAGGAGTAGGTTCTCCGATTCACGAACCTGAATTATCTCCAAGTTCTGGGTGGTTCGTGAATCCTGACCCATGTGACCCGGCATACGCAGGCCGCGCATAACCGTGCCCGGAAACAAGCGTTGACCAATGGCACCCGAGCGACGATGCCATCCCTTGGCACCGTGGGTCATGTCGCCGCCGGCGAACTTGTGCCGTTTCACGACACCTTCAAAGCCACGCCCCTTGGTGATGCCGATGGCATCAACAAAGTCACCCTTGGTGAAAATGCCCGCGCCCAAAATGTCACCTGGCTTCACGGTTAGCGAGAAATCCCGGAACTCTTTCAAACGCTTGACCGGAGTCGCCGAATGCTTCTGCAAGTGTCCCAGTGCGGGCTTGGTCAGGCGCGATTCCTTTTGCTCGCCAAAGCCCAACTGCACGGCGTTGTAACCATCCTTCTCCTGCGTCCGCACTTGGACGACACGATTGGGACCCGCCTGCACGACAGTCACACACACGACGCCACCGCGGGCGTCATAGACGCGCGTCTGGCCGATTTTTTTTCCAAGCAAGCCAATCATAAACTAGATCTTAATGGTAATCTCGACGCCAGCCGGAAGATTCAACTTCTTCAACTCATCGACGGTCTTCGCCGTCGGTTCGATGATATCCAAAAGCCGTTTGTGCGTGCGTTGCTCAAACGTCTCCATCGATTTCTTATCGACGTGCGGGGAGCGGTGAACCGTGTGCCGTTCGACGCGGGTCGGAAGCGGAATGGGTCCGGCGACCCGGGCTCCCGTCCGTTTGACGGTATCGACGATGTCCCGAGCGGATTGATCCACGACCCGATGATCGTAAGCCTTCAGACGAATGCGTATATGTTGTCCAGCCATACAAATTTATAGGTTAAGTGCGAGCCGCAGGTCGCGATTTCGCGGTGTCCAGAATTGCCTTCGCCACACTGCTCGGCACCTGTTCAAAGCTCAGTGGTTCCATCGAATAAGAAGCACGCCCCTTCGAGAGCGAGCGGATCGCCGTGGCATAACCGAACATTTCGGCCAGCGGCACATGCGCATTCAACATCGTCTGACCAGCCTTGGCATCCACACCTTGGATAATGCCACGACGACGATTGATATCACCCAGCAAATCCCCCTGATACTCGTCAGGGGTGGCGACCTCGACCTTCATGATTGGCTCGAGAATGATCGGTCCCGCATTCTTAAACGCATCTTTCAGCGCGAAGATCCCAGCCATTTTGAACGCCAATTCGTTCGAGTCCACTTCATGGAAGCTACCGTCCACGATGGCCACCTTCACATCAATGACTTGATAGCCGGCGTAAACTCCGGTGCGACAGGCTTCTTCGATACCGTCGATGACCGCACCAACGAATTCCCGGGGGATAGAACCGCCGACCGTCTTGTTGAGAACCTCAACGCCCTTGCCCTTTTCGTTGGGCTCGATCGTGACGCACGCGTGACCGTATTGCCCGCGCCCACCGGACTGCCGGATGAACTTACCCTCGCCCTCAGCCGGTTTGGTGATGGTTTCGCGATAAGCAATTTGCGGAGCACCGGAATTGGCCTCGACTTTGAATTCGCGCTTGAGGCGATCAATGATGATCTCCAAGTGCAATTCACCCATGCCGGCGATAATCAGTTGACTGGTCTCTTCGTTGGTAAAGCAACGGAACGTCGGGTCTTCCTCCGACAAACGCTGCAAACCCGTGGACATCTTTTCCTGATCGGCCTTGGTTTTCGGCTCGACCGCCATGCTGATGACGGGTTCGGGAAAGGTCGGCGGTTCGAGGGTCACGTCGAACGACTCTTCGCAGAGCGTGTCACCCGTCGTGATGTTGCGCAATCCAACCAACGCGGCGATGTCGCCGGCATAGACCTGGTCAATATCCTTGCGTTCGCTGCCTTGAATGACCATCAAGCGACTCACACGCTCCCGACGCCGGGTGCGCGGGTTGTAAATGGTGTCACCCTTCTTCAATTGTCCGGAATAAACCCGGAAGAAGACCAGTTTCCCAGCATAGGTATCCGTCCACAATTTGAAGGCGAGGGAACAGAACTTCTCGTGATCGTTGGTCGGAACCGTTATCTTGAGGTCCGTGCCCGGCTCCAACCCCTGGGCAGGGGGAATGTCGAGCGGACTGGGTAGGTAATCGACCACTGCGTCGAGCAGGGTCTGAACGCCCTTTTTCTTAAAGGCGGAACCACAAATCACCGGGATAAATTCAATCTTGCAAGTGAGCCGGCGAATGGCCGCCTTGAGAACCAGCGGAGCGATGGGCTTTTCCGCAAGCACCAATTCGGCTATCTCATCATCTTTGTTCGAGACCGCATCGATCAATTCCGCCAACGCTTTCTTCGATTTCTCTTTGAGGTTCTCCGGGATTTCTTGAATGTCGTATTTTAACCCCTCGTTGACGACCTCTTCCGGACCCCAAACCACGGCTTTCTGATTAACCAAGTCGATGACTCCCGAGAAATGGTCTTCCGCGCCGATGGGCAGATAAATAGGGAACGCATAGGCACCCAATTTCTTGCGCATATCATTCAGCGCATTGTCAAAATTGGCCCCGGTCCGGTCCATCTTATTGACAAAGGCAATGCGGGGAACTTTGTACTTGGTGGCTTGCCGCCACACCGTTTCGGATTGCGGCTGCACGCCGGCAACACCACAGAACACCGCCACCGCGCCATCCAAAACCCGCATCGAACGCTCGACTTCGGCGGTGAAATCCACGTGTCCCGGGGTGTCGATAATGTTGACCCGATTGGCCAGCCCCGTGAACATCTTTTCCAAGCCCGCCTCGGGCTTCTGAGTCCAAAAGCAAGTAACCGCCGCCGAAGTGATGGTAATCCCGCGTTCGCGTTCCTGCTCCATCCAATCCGTGACCGTGTTGCCATCATCCACGTCGCCGATCTTATGGATCAGGCCCGTGTAGAAGAGTATCCGCTCGGTCGTCGTGGTCTTGCCGGCATCAATGTGCGCGGCAATCCCGATGTTGCGGGTGCGTTCGAGCGTAAAGGTTCGCCCGGCTGCATTCGGTTGTTTAGTGCTGTCCATTACCGGCTGTTTCTAAAAGATTGAGATTAAAAACGCCCTGAACTTGCTAACGCATTCAGGGCGTTGAAAATGTGGGGGGGTTACCAGCGAAAATGTGCGAACGCCTTGTTGGCCTGCGCCATCTTGTGAACCTCGTCGCGTTTGCGGATGGCATTCCCCTGCCCTTGATAGGCTTCAATGATTTCCGCCGCCAAGGCTTCCATCATCGGCACCCCTTTGCGGGAGTCGGCGAAATTAACTATCCAGCGCATCGCCAGCGAAGAGGAGCGATCCGAGGGAACCTCCATCGGGATCTGATAGGTGGCACCACCGACCCGGCGGGGCTTGACTTCCAACCGCGGCTTGGCGTTGTCCACGGCTTTTTGCAGGACATCCAGCGGGTTGGCTTCGGGCATCTTTTCCGTGAGCTTGGCGAACGCCTGATCCACGATCCGCTGGGCAACTGTCTTTTTACCCCAGCGCATCACAGTGTTGATGAAGCGCGTTACCAAAACGCTGTTGTATTTGGCATCGGGTTTCCAATGCTTGGTAATTGTTTTGCGACGACGTGACATATTCTATTCTACTTCGTCAAAGTTACTTGGCCGCCGCGGCACCCGGCTTGGGGGCCTTGGGCCGCTTGACACCATACTTGGAACGACTCACGCGGCGCTTCTCCACCCCGGCGGCGTCCAGCGTCCCGCGGACGATGTGATAACGAACACCCGGCAAATCCTTCACACGACCGCCGCGCACCAGGACAATCGAGTGCTCCTGCAAATTGTGACCTTCGTCCGGGATGTAGGCGATGATCTCATACCCATTGGTCAGCCGGACTTTGGCCACCTTCCGCATCGCCGAGTTGGGCTTCTTGGGCGTGCGGGTCATCACCTGCAAGCAGACGCCGCGACGATAAGGCGCAGACTCCAAGGCCGGAGACTTCGACTTATAGACAATTTTGTTTCGTCCTTTTCGGACAAGTTGGTTGATCGTCGGCATTACTTTGGTTCGCTATTTTTCAGCGAGGTATTCCCATTTCCGAGGAAACGGGACGCGGATAATAGCAATTGGATTTTCGGGTGCAACAGTTTTTGTGAAATATTTTGGAAACAGGATTTGAGGCAATGTTTCCAAGGGTTTGCTCAACCCGCCAGTTCGAGGGCCGCGCCGGTTTCCGCGGGCTTTTCCGCCGCCGGGATCGGCTCGACCAGCGGCTTGAGTTTGATATTGCGGTGCAGGTAAAAACCGGATCCCGCCGGGATGATGTGGCCCATGATGACGTTCTCCTTGAAGCCACGCAGGTAATCGACCTTGCCCATCGTCGCGGCTTCCGTGAGCACCCGGGTGGTGTCCTGGAACGACGCGGCGCTGAGGAAGCTGTCGGTCTCGAGCGAGGCTTTTGTGATGCCCAGCAACACGGGTTGAGCCTCGGCGGGTTTGCCGCCGATTTTCTCAACGCGCTGGTTCTCTTCCTCGAACGCGATCTTGTCGATCTGTTCGCCCCACAGGAAGAGTGTGTCGCCCGGCTCGGTGATCCGCACCTTGCGCAACATCTGCCGCACAATGATCTCAATGTGCTTGTCATTGATGGTCACGCCCTGGAGGCGATAGACCTCCTGAACCTCGTTGACCAAGTGCTCCTGCAATTCCTGGGTACCGCAGACCTCAAGAATTTCGTGCGGCACCACGGGGCCTTCGGTGAGCTGCTGTCCTTTGCGGACAAAGTCACCCTTGAAGACAATAACGTGCTTGCCGATCGGGATGAGATGCTCTTCCTCGATCGCGGTCTTCGGATCCTTGATGAGCACGCAGCGCTTGCCGCGAACACTCGGACCAAAGTCCACCATGCCGTCGATCTTCGAGATGTCCGCCGCGTCTTTCGGACGGCGCGCCTCGAACAACTCGGCAACGCGCGGAAGACCGCCAGTGATGTCCTTCGTCTTGGAAACTTTGCGGGGCGTCTTCGCCAGCAAGCTACCGGCGACAATCTTGTCACCCTCGTTGACGACGATATGTGCTCCGGAAGGAATCGGATAGTTGGCCATCACTTCGCCATTGTCCGCGTGAATTACGATCTGCGGATGCAAATCTTCCTTATGTTCGATAACAACCATGGCTTCCTGACCGGTGGTCTCATCGACTTCCTGCTTCATCGTGACACCTTCAATGATGTCATTAAACTGCACGCGACCCGCCTTCTCGGACAAGATGGGAACGTTGTAGGGATCCCATTGCACGAAAGTCTCGCCCTTCTTGACCCGGCCGCCGTCTTTCACACTAATGACGGAACCGATCACGATGTTGTGCGTTTCCACCTCACGGCCGTCGTCGTCGAGGACGGACAGCGAGCCGTTCTTGTTGAGCACGATGTTGTTGCCATCCTGCAGAACAACAAGCCGGAGGTCGTTGTAACGAAGCTTGCCGTCGTGTTTGGCCTTGATCTGCGGTTGCTTGAAGATCTGCGACGCGGTACCACCGATGTGGAACGTCCGCATCGTCAACTGCGTGCCAGGCTCACCGATCGATTGCGCGGCAATGATGCCAACCGCCTCGCCGAGTTTCACCAAGCCGCCCGTCGCGAGATTGCGTCCGTAACAGTTCACGCAGATGCCGTATTTGCTTTCGCAAGTGAGCACCGAGCGAATCTTGACGCGCTCAATGCCGGCGCGCTCGACAGCCTTGGCTTTGATTTCGTCAATCGACTCATTCGCCTGAACCACAGCAACCCCAGGTTCGGTGGGATTGGTAAGATCGTCGCACGAGAAGCGACCGACAATGCGTTCGCTCAGTTTGACGACCTCATCCTCACCTTCGTAAATGGCTTCAACCCAGATACCATTGGTCGTGCCGCAGTCGTGCTCTTGGATGATGACATCCTGAGACACATCCACGAGCTTGCGGGTCATGTAACCGGAATCCGCGGTTTTGAGAGCGGTGTCGGCCAGACCTTTGCGCGCCCCGTGAGTGGAGATGAAGTACTCCTGCACGGTCAGACCTTCACGGAAGTTAGAAAGAATCGGCTTCTCGATAATGTCACCCGAAGGCTTGGCCATCAACCCGCGCAAACCCGCGAGCTGGCGGACCTGCTGCTTGTTACCCCGCGCGCCCGAGTCCACCATCAACGATACCGGGTTATACTCCCGCTTGCCCTGATTGTGCTCGAAGGTCTTGAGCATGACGCCCGCGATCTGGTCGGTGCAATGCGTCCAGATATCGACGATCTTGTTGTAGCGTTCGCCCGGGGTAATGACACCCTTGCGATACTGCTTCTCCACTTCGCCAATCTGCTTCTGCGCATTTTCAATCTCCTGCCCCTTCTCCTTCGGGATGATCATGTCATCGATACCGATCGAGACACCCGCGCGGGTGGCTTCTTGGAAGCCGAGTTCCTTGAGCTTGTCCAGACTCACCACGGTCTTCTCGTGGCCGCAATGTTTGTAGCAATTCCAAATGATGTCGCCCAATTGACTTTTGCCCGCGACCTTGTTGATGAATCCCAGTTCCTCCGGCCAGACCTCGCTGAAGATGACGCGACCCACCGTGGTCTCGATCACCTTCTTGTCGGCGACGCCATAGACTGACTTGCGGTCAATATCAGGATTCGCAAAGCGGATGCGCTCGTGGGTGTTCACCGCGCCATCCATGTGCGCGAAGATAACTTCACTCTTCGAACCGAATAGCTTCAAGCGCGTCGCCGCCGGTCCGCGACCAATTGTGCGCGGTTCCGCAGTGAGATAGTAGCAACCCAGGGTAATGTCCTGGGTCGGCGTCATGATCGGCTTGCCACTCGACGGGCTGAAGATGTTGTTCGTCGCCATCATCAACAACCGAGCTTCCAACTGCGCCTCGACGGATAGGGGCACGTGGACAGCCATCTGGTCACCGTCGAAGTCAGCGTTGTAGGCGGTGCAAACCAGCGGGTGAATGCGGATAGCCTCGCCCTCGATCAAGACTGGCTCGAAAGCTTGGATGGAAAGACGGTGCAGTGTCGGCGCGCGGTTGAGCATCACCGGGTGCCCCTTGGTGACTTCCTCCAACACGTCCCAAACTTCGGGCGATTGACGCTCGATCATTTTCTTCGCGCTGCGGACTGTGTGGACATAGCCCAACTCCTTCAAGCGGCGAATAATAAACGGCTCGAACAAGACCAAGGCCATCTTCTTCGGCAGCCCGCACTGATGCAGCTTCAACTCCGGTCCGATGACGATGACGGAACGACCCGAGTAGTCCACGCGTTTGCCGAGTAAGTTCTGCCGGAAACGACCGGACTTGCCCTTGAGCATGTCCGAGAGGGACTTGAGCGAGCGATTGCCCGCGCCCGTGACCGCGCGCCCGTGACGACCGTTGTCGAATAAGGCGTCCACGGCTTCCTGCAACATGCGCTTCTCGTTGCGGATGATGACTTCGGGCGTCTTGAGTTGGAGAAGGTTCTTCAACCGATTGTTACGGTTGATTACCCGGCGATAGAGATCGTTCAGATCGGAGGTCGCGAAACGTCCCCCTTCGAGTGGCACCAACGGGCGCAGGTCCGGCGGAATCACCGGCAGCACCGTAATGATCATCCATTCCGGGCGCGCCTTCGAACCGAGGAAACCCTGGAATAGCTTGATCCGCTTGGCCAGCTTCTTGCGAATCTGTTTGCTCTTGGTCTCGGTCATCGCGATCTCGAGCTGATCGATGCCTTTTTGCAACTCCACCCGGGCCATCGCCTCGCGCACCGCCTCGGCACCCATCTTCGCGACAAAGGCATCTGCACCGTAAGTTTCGCGCGCTTCGCGGAACTCCAACTCGGTGAGCAACTGATTCTGCTTGAGCGGTGTCGTGCCCGGATCAATAACCAAGTAGTCTTCGTAGTAGATGACCCGCTCGAGATGGCGGGCGGTCATGTCCAAGATAAGTCCCAGCCGCGATGGCATGCACTTGAAGAACCAAATGTGCGACACCGGCACCGCGAGTTCAATGTGCCCCATCCGCTCGCGACGCACGCGGCTCAGGGTGACTTCCACACCGCAACGATCGCAGACCACGCCGCGATGCTTGATGCGCTTATACTTGCCGCACGAGCACTCCCAGTCCTTGACGGGACCGAAGATGCGTTCGCAGAAGAGACCGCCCTTCTCCGGCTTGAAGGTGCGGTAGTTGATCGTTTCGGGGTTCTTGACCTCGCCCTTGGACCAGGCGCGGATGGCGTCCGGCGAAGCTACGCTGATGGAAATGTGGTCAACGAGGTTGACCTTGTCCAAGCCCAGCATTTCGCGTGTCGAATCTTTGGTAGTCATATTGCCGTGGGGTTAAAAGGTTCGTTCCGTCGCCAAGTTATCTGGCCTCCGAGGTTAGCACGCTGGTATCCACCGGTTGGTCCATGGGATTGGCGTAACCAACCCGGACATCGAGCACCAGTGACTGCATTTCTTTCACCAACACGTTGAAGGATTCCGGGATGCCGGCCTCCAACGCGTTGTCGCCTTTGACAATACTCTCGTAAATCCGCGTGCGTCCCTGGACGTCGTCGGACTTGACCGTGAGCAACTCTTGCAGGGTATAGGCCGCCCCATACGCCTCCATGGCCCAGACTTCCATTTCGCCGAAGCGCTGGCCGCCATACTGGGCTTTGCCGCCGAGCGGCTGCTGCGTGACCAGCGAGTAAGGGCCGACCGCGCGGGCGTGAATCTTGTCCGCCACGAGATGCCCCAGCTTCATCATATAGATGTAGCCCACGACAATCTCCTGATCGAACCGTTCACCCGTGCGACCGTCAAACAACGCCGTCTTGCCATCCATACCCACCAACCGCAGGCCGATGCTCTCCTCAAGCATGTCGCCCGCCTGTTTGAGGTAGGCGCGTATGTCAGTCTCTTTGATGCCATCAAAGACCGGCGTGGCAAACCGCATCCCGAGCAGGCTCGCGGCCCAACCCAAGTGCGTCTCCAGAACCTGACCGACGTTCATGCGCGAGGGCACGCCCAGAGGATTCAGGGCAATGTCAACCGGAGTCCCGTCCGCCAGATACGGCATGTCTTCTTCCGGCACGATCTTCGCGACCACACCCTTGTTACCGTGACGGCCGGCCATCTTGTCACCGACCGAGAGCTTGCGCTTGGAGGCGATATAGACTTTGACCGATTTGATGATACCTGGATCAACATCTTCGCCAGCCTCGGCGCGACCCATCTCGGCCTCGCGCTGCATGTCGAGATCCTCGAACTTCTTTTTGAAGGAACCGATGATTTCGTTGATCTTGTTGCGAATCGGCGAGGGATCGATCTCAATGCGATCATAGACCTGCGCCAGCTTGCGCAGCAGGGTCTTGGTGATCTTGCGGTTGGCCGGGATGATGATCTCACCGGTCTCGCTGTTAACCACATCGAGCGGAATCTTCTCACCGAGCAGAATGTTCGACAAAGCCTCGGTCAATTGCTCGCGCAACTCATCCGTCTTGGTCTTGAACTCCTCTTCGATTTGTTTGGCGGCCTTCTTCTCGTCCGAGTCAGATGCGCGCGTGGAGACCATGACATCGGCGTCTTTCTTCGCCGACACCTTGACATCCATAACGATGCCGTAAGTACCCGAGGGAACCTTGAGTGAAGTATCCTTCACGTCCGCGGCCTTCTCCCCGAAGATCGCACGGAGCAAGCGCTCTTCCGGCGCGAGTTCGGTTTCCGACTTGGGCGTGATCTTACCGACTAGGATGTCACCAGGCTTAACTTCAGCACCGATGCGGATTACTCCGTCCGGTCCCAGATTCTTCAGGGCTTCCTCGCCGAGGTTGGGAATGTCGCGCGTGATTTCCTCTGGTCCGAGCTTGGTGTCGCGGGCACCGACCTCAAATTCATCGATGTGAATCGAGGTGAACACGTCATCCTTGACGATGCGCTCGCTGATGAGGATCGCGTCCTCGAAGTTGTAACCATTCCACGGCATGAACGCGCAAAGCACGTTGCGACCGAGGGCCAGTTCGCCACCCTGAGTGCAGGGACCATCGGCGAGAATCTGACCTTTCTTGATCGTGTCACCCTTGGAGACGAGCACTTTTTGATTGATGCAGGTGGCCGCGTTGGACCGCATGAATTTGCGGACGCGATAAACATGAACCCCGGTATCGGCATCCGTCTTGAGCGCGCGCTTGGATTCCGGCAATTTGCCGTCGCGAGTAACGACTACAAAGTCACCCGTGATGGAAGCCACTTTGCCAGCTTCATCGGCCACCAACACCGCACGCGAATCGCGAGCGACGCGTTCCTCGAGACCCGTCGCCACGAACGGCGCTTCGGTCCGCAGGAGCGGCACGGCCTGGCGTTGCATGTTGGAACCCATCAACGCCCGGTTGGCGTCGTCATGTTCCAAGAAGGGAATCAAACCGGCGGCCACGGAAACCAACTGTTTCGGTGACACATCCATGTAGTCCACCTTGGCGGGATCGACGTCGATGAAGTCACCCTTGCAGCGGCAACTAACCTTATCGGTCACGAAGTGACCCTTGTCATCAATCTGGGCATTCGCCTGCGCCACCGTGAACTGTTCCTCACGATCCGCGGTGAGATAGTCAATCGTCGCCGTGACACGACCCTTCTCGACTTTGCGATAGGGAGTCTCGATGAAACCGAAATCATTGACGCGGGCAAAGGTCGCCAGCGAGGCAATAAGTCCGATGTTCGGACCTTCAGGCGTTTCAATCGGGCAAATCCGGCCGTAGTGAGACGGATGCACGTCACGCACTTCAAAACCAGCACGTTCCCGGCTAAGACCACCTGGTCCAAGCGCCGACAAGCGGCGTTTGTGGGTTAGCTCGGCGAGCGGGTTGATCTGATCCATGAACTGGCTCAACTGACTGCGACCGAAGAAATCCCGGACCACCGCGGAGAGCGCCTTGGGGTTGATCAACTTCGCCGGGGTAATCGACTCGAGTTCCTGATCGAACAGCGTCATGCGCTCCTTAACCAAGCGCTCCGTGCGGGCCAACCCGACGCGGCACTGATTGGCGAGAAGTTCACCGACCGTACGAACACGCCGGCTGCCCAGGTGATCAATGTCGTCGAGACTGCCCTCGCCCTTTTTCAGGCGGAGGAGATACTTCGTGGCAGCCACCAAGTCCCGCTTGGTGAGGATGCGGGAGTCATTCTCATCTTTGACACCCAGCTTCTGGGTGATCTTGTAGCGACCGACGCGACCCAAGTCATAACGCTTGGCATCAAAGAACAGACGCTTGATGAGTGCCTTCGCATTGGCGGCCGTAGGTGGATCGCCGGGCCGCAGGCGGCGATAAATATCCTTCAGCGCCTCCTCCTGATTCTTGGTGGGGTCTTTCTTGAGACACTTGATCACGACGCCGTCGTCCACGGTGGTGTCCACGACGCGAATCTTGGCGATACCCAACTCCCCGATCTGCTTCACCACCGCTTTGGAAAGCGGCTCGAAGGCGCGGGCGACGACAGTGTTTTTCTCCGTGTCCAAGGCGTCTTCGATCAGCACCTTGTTCTGGATGTCCGCGAGGTTCTCGGCAGCCTTGAGACTGATCTCTTCGATGTCGTAGAACAGCTTGATGATCTCGGCGTCCGAGCCGGTGCCCTTGTCGTCGAGGAAACTCAACGCGCGGAAGAAAGTGGTCGTGAGGAATTTGCGGCGGCGCTTTTTGCGGTCGAGATAAACATAGAGCAGGTCGCCCGTGTCAAATTGCGCCTCATACCAGGAACCGCGATCGGGGATGATGCGGAAGCTATGCAGCATTTTGCCGTTGGCGTGCTGGGTAGCCTCGAAGGCGAGACCCGGCGAGCGGTGCAACTGGCTGACGATGACGCGTTCGGCACCGTTGATGACAAAAGTACCCTGCGGGGTCATCAGCGGCAATTC
Source organism: Verrucomicrobiota bacterium (assembly GCA_043757645.1). Taxonomy (GTDB): domain Bacteria; phylum Verrucomicrobiota; class Verrucomicrobiia; order Limisphaerales; family BJHT01; genus BJHT01. Next base: position 8,477 of record JAYVOY010000555.1, on the reverse strand, counting down.
GCCCATGAACACCTTCTCTTCCTTGGTGCCCTTCGGATCCTTCAGGCGGAAGGTCACGTGCAGCGGCGCGCCGTAGGTGACGCCTTCGCGGAGACATTCCAGCCAGTCCAGCTTGGGTTCGCCCAAGTCATAGCTGTCAAATTCGAGGACCGTCTTGCCGTCGTAACTCTCGATTGGAAAGACTTCGGTAAACACTGCCTGCAAGCCCATGTTCTTGCGACGGGACGAAGTCACGTCCAACTGCAAGAACTCACGGTAGGAATTGACCTGTATCTCGATCAGGTTCGGCGGGAAGATGACTTCCTTGATTTTCCCGAAATTGACACGTTCAGCGACTCGCATTGGGTTTACCTTTCAGCCTGGGCCGGCGTTAACTAACACCAGCCGATTTGGAATCTAAAACGACGACAAAACGAGTTCCCGTGGTCCTAGGGAACCCGCCCGTCTTTACAAAAAAATTATGCGGCTTCGGAAGCCTGAGAACGATTGCGATCAACGAGTCTAAAAGGAAAGTAAAGGGGCGGCGGCCATGCGCCGCCGCCCCGATTACAACTAAACTACTTGATATCGACTTTGGCTCCGGCTTCTTCCAGCTTCTTCTTGGCGGCGTCGGCATCGGCCTTCGGCGCGCCTTCGAGAATGGACTTGGGAGCTTCTTCGACCAGCTTCTTGGCGTCCGCCAAGCCGAGACCGGGCTTGACTTCGCGAACCGCCTTGATGACGGCGATCTTCTTGTCCGCGGGGGCGCTGACGAGAATCACGTCGAAGGTGGTTTGGGCTTCGGCAGCGGGGGCCGCGGCGGCGCCACCAGCGGGAGCGGCAGCAGCGGCCGCCACAGGGGCCGCGGCAGTGACACCCCACTTCGCCTCGAGTTGCTTCACCAAGTCGGCAGTTTCGAGGACGGTGAGTTTGCTAAGTTGTTCTACGAGTTGTACTAGATCAGCCATGTTATCTTTCAGTGTCGTCGCGTTTGCGGCCACAGACGGATTAAACCCACGGCCCGTGGGCCGACGATTTACTTTTGGTTGTTGTTATTGTTGTTGTTCGCTTCGCGGCCAGCCGACAGCCGAGAAAATTGACTATAGCAGAGGCGTCAAGCCCCCTTTTCCACGCGCGCCTGCAGGACGCGGGCGAGCTGGGTTCCTGGAGTATTGAGCAAGCGGACGAGTGAGGTCGCCGGCGTGGTCAAAAGACCGAGTAGCTTCGAGCGCAGGGCTTCGATCGGCGGCAATTCCGCCAGCGCGACGATGTCAGCCGCCTCGAGTCGGGAGTTATTGAGGTAACCAAACTTAATTTTGGGGCGCTCGAATTCCTTCTGATAGGTCTTCATGACCTTGGCGGCCAGCGACACATCCTTCGGGCCGCTGACGACCGCGACCTGACCGGCGAGACCGCCCACCAAGTCACCGATCCCGGCCTCTTTGACTGCCACCCGGAAGATCGAGTTCTTAACAACATGGATCTCCGCACCCACCTTGGTCAGGCGTTTCCGCAGTTCCGTGAACTGGAGGACCGTCAAACCAGTGTAATCAACGGCGATGAAGTAGGGCGACGCATTCAGGCGGGCCACATACTCATTCGCGACAAATTTCTTTTCAGGACGCATGAAAAATATTCCCTTCGGGTTTGGTTAGGCTGCTGCGTTGATGTCGCGCACATCGATCCGCACCGGCGGACTCATGGTGGCGGAGAGAGTGCAACTAAGAATAAAGACGCCCTTGACGCTGGCAGGACGGGCCTTGCCAACCGAATCAATGACGGTGCGGACGTTTTCCTCGATCTGCGCGGGCTTGAACGAGAGTTTGCCGACGGCGACATGCACGTTGCCGGCCTTGTCCACCTTGTATTCCACGCGGCCGGCCTTGACTTCACGAACGGCCTTGGCGGTGTCTTCGGTGACGGTGCCGGTCTTGGGGTTGGGCATAAGGCCCCTCGGTCCGAGAACCTTGCCGAGTTTCCGGACTTCGATCATCGCTTCCGGAGTAGCCACTGCGACATCGAAATCATTCCAACCTTCATTGCACTTCTTGATCAGGTCATCGAAGCCAACGTGCTCCGCGCCAGCGTTGCGGGCGGCGTCAGCGCTCGGACCGGGCTTCGCGAAAACCAGAACGCGGACCTGTTTGCCACTGCCGTGCGGCAGCGGAACGGTTCCACGAACCATCTGGTCGGATTGCTTGGGATCAACACCGAGGCGGAAGGCAAGATCAATGGATTCGTCGAACTTGGCCTTGGGGAACTTGGTGAGGATTTCGACACCAGCCTTGAGGTTGTACACCTTGCCGACTTCGACTACTGTGAGCGCTTTTTTGTAACGTTTGCTGGGCATATGGAGTGCGGTTCATGCGAGCGGTTTAAGCTCTCCCGCGATTGACTGTTTAATCCTGAACTTCGATTCCCATGCTGCGGGCCGTTCCCGAGATCACGCGGAATGCTGCTTCGTCATTGCTGACGTTCATGTCTTTGGCCTTGAGCTTGATGATTTCCAGCACCTGCTTGCGGGTCACTTTGCCGACCTTGTCCTTGTTCGGAGTTTTGGAACCCGAAGCAATGCCGGCGGCCTTCTTCAACAAGATGGACGCGGGCGGCGACTTGGTGATGAAGGTAAAAGACTTGTCCTGATAAACGGTGATGATCACCGGGATCACCAAACCAACCTGTTCTTTGGTCGCGGCGTTAAATTCTTTGCAGAACGCCATGATGTTGACGCCGTGCTGACCGAGCGCGGGACCGACCGGCGGCGCGGGGTTGGCCTGGCCGGCGGGAATCTGCAATTTGATCTGTCCAGTAACCTTCTTTGCCATAAAAATTTAGCTTTTTTCGACCTGCCAGTATTCCAACTCGACCGGCGTGTTTCGCCCAAAAATGTTCACCGTGACCTTCAACTTGCCGCGGTCCGGATCGATTTCCTCGATCACGCCGCTGAAATTAAGGAACGGACCGTCGTTGATCTTGACGGTCTCACCCACGTCAAAGCTGACCTTGGGTTTTTCACGATCCTCGGCGTCGGATATCTGGTCCTTAATTACCGCCATCTCTTCTGCCGAAGTGGGGGAAGGACGCTCGCCACCCACAAAGCCGATGATACCCTGAGTGTCGCGGATGAAGTACCAAGGCGCTTCGACCAAGCGGTGGTTGTCATCATAGAGAACCATGTCCACAAAGACATAGCCCGGATAAAGCTTGCGGGTGGTGACGGTCTTTTTTCCGCTGCGAACCTCGACCACTTTTTCCATCGGCAGGAGCACTTCCTTGATGTATTCACCCATCTCCTCGGTCTTGATGCGCTTCTCGATGCTATCGCGCACCTTTTGCTCCTGACCGGCGAGCGTGTGAATGACAAACCATTGGCTCTTCATTGTAGTCTAGTTGGTTTGAATTAGGAGGTGATCCACAAGACGATATGTGTCACAGCCCAATCCACGATCACCGTGAATCCGCCAATCAAAAAAATGGAAACCATCACGACCACGGTCGAACCCTTGAGTTCATCCCAGGTAGGCCACGTGCATTTCTTCAATTCTTCGCGGGTTTCCGAGACATAATTGGCGAGGCGCGCCAAATGCCCTTTGCGCCAGAGGAATGCGAACACCCCGGCGACCACGGCCCAGAAAATATATATTCCGTATTCCATTTTAAAGCTGGCGGAGGGGGAGGGATTCGAACCCCCGATGGATTTTAAACCATAACGGTTTTCAAGACCGTCGCGATAGACCACTCTGCCACCCCTCCGTCGTGGCTGGCAGGGCAGGAGGGACTCGAACCCCCAACCGACGGTTTTGGAGACCGCTACTCTACCAATTGAGCTACTGCCCTATAGTTGTTTACCAAGCCGCAATCTTGAGACGAAAAAGCGGAGGCGGGAGCCTGCCTCCCGCTCTCCAAGAGTGTAAGCGTTCGCTTTGGGTTAGGAGGCAATGATGTCGCTGACGCGTCCCGCACCAATCGTGCGGCCACCTTCACGAATCGCGAACCGCTGCCCTTTTTCCATGGCGACCGGAGCAATCAGCTCGATGTCCACGGAAACGTTGTCGCCGGGCATGACCATCTCGACGCCAGTGGGAAGAGTGACATTGCCCGTCACATCCGAGGTGCGGAAGTAGAACTGCGGGCGATACTTGTTGAAGAATGGAGTATGGCGGCCACCCTCATCTTTGGTGAGGACATAGACTTCGGCCTTGAACTTGGAGTAAGGCTTCATCGAACCGGGCTTGGCCAAAACCATGCCGCGCTCAACTTCTTCCTTCTTCGTGCCGCGGAGCAGAACGCCGCAGTTATCACCGGCGTTCGCCTGGTCGAGCAACTTGCGGAACATTTCGATGTCCGTCGCGGTGGTCTTCCGAGTGTCCTTCAGACCAACGATCTCGACTTCTTCCATCTTCTTGAGAACCCCGCGCTCGACGCGACCGGTGACGACGGTCCCACGGCCTTCAATGTTGAACACGTCTTCAATGCACATCAGGAATGGCTTGTCGATCTCGCGCGGCGGCAGCGGGATGAATTCATCCACCGCTTGGAGCAAGTCCGCGATCGACTTCTCACCTTCGGGCGTTCCCGCCATCGCCGCCGTCGCGCTGCCGCGAATGATCGGCGTCTTGTCACCGGGGAAACTATATTTGTTGAGAAGATCCCGAATTTCCATGTCAACCAAGTCGAGCAACTCGGAATCATCCACGAGGTCAACCTTGTTGAGGAACACAACGATCGCCGGAACGCCGACCTGGCGGGCGAGCAGAATGTGCTCACGCGTCTGAGGCATCGGGCCGTCCGCCGCGCTCACCACCAGAATCGCGCCGTCCATCTGCGCGGCACCGGTGATCATGTTCTTCACATAGTCAGCGTGGCCCGGGCAGTCAACGTGCGCATAGTGGCGGGCATTGCTCTCGTATTCCACGTGCGACGCCGCGATGGTGACCGTTTTGCTGTCGTCACGCACCGTGCCACCCTTGGTGATGTCGGCGTAGGAAATGGATTTCGCCAAACCCTTGCGCGATTGCACCGCGACGATGGCCGCGGTCAAGGTGGATTTACCGTGGTCAACGTGACCGATAGTGCCGACGTTGACGTGCGGTTTTGTTCTCTGAAAGGCTTCTTTTGCCATGACGTTTACTGAGTTTGTTTTTCGACGTTATTTCACAAATGCCAGCCGCATGGAGCCCATGATCGGGGTTGAACCGATGACCTCGTCCTTACCAAGGACGTGCTCTGCCAACTGAGCTACATGGGCCCGCGCCAGGGTCTAAACCCGGATTCCGCATTAACGACAAAAAAACCACCGCCTGCACTTCATTTCAAAAGCGACAGGCAAATGGCTGATTTTAGTTTTTGCGAATCACTAGCCCGATTACTCCGGGCGACTTTAGGTTTCCAAGACTCGAAGTCAACAATGTTTTTGAAAATTTTGGGAGGCGCAGATTTTTGGCGCGGGCGTCGGGCGGTTTCAGCGCGTTCGCGCGTCCTCGCACCGCCCGGTATTCGCCTCGCCAGCGCGCGTTTCGCCTTTGATTCCCGCAGGTTTCCCGCTAGCGTCCTCGCCATGCCTTCATTCGACATCGTTTCGCAGGTCAGTTCGATGGAACTGGAAAACGCCGTGAGCCAGGCGAAAAAAGAACTCGCCACCCGCTTCGATTTTAAAAACAGCAAAACCGAAATCCTCCTCGAGAAAAACGACATCAAGCTCGCCGCTCCCGACGCCATGAAAATGGCCGCCCTCGTGGAAATCGTCGTGAACAAGCTCGCCAAGCGCAACGTGAGCCTCAAAAACGTCGATCAAGGCAAACCCGACCTCTCGCCTTTGGGCCACGCCCGTCAGGTCATCAAGATCAAGCAAGGCATCGAAACCGCCGTCGCCAAGCAAATCACCACCTTCATCCGCGACGGTAAATTCAAAGCCACCACACAAATCATGGGCGAAGAAGTCCGCGTCACCAGCAAGAGCCGCGACGACCTGCAAACCATCATCGCCGCCGTCAAAGCCAAGGACTGGCCCGTCTCCGTCAGCTTCATCAACTTCCGCGAATAACCCGCCACGCCCTCCCCCGCTCGCCGTCCCGCCGTCTCGCCGTCTCGCCATCACCCAATCTTCGCCGCCTTCCGTCCGCGCAGCCTCCCCATCGCCAACCCCGTCACCTCCCACGCCGTCGGCAATTTCAGCGCGACCGCCACCAGCCAGTAAACCATCGCCGCCACACCCGCCGGCGCGAACACCGCGCCGACCTTCGCCACCAGCGACGCGTGCCCCACGTTGCGCTCCCACACACCGCCGCCCCACCACGCCACCGCGCCCGCCGCCGCGCCCGCGAGCAACACCACCGCCAACTGCCGCCGCAACGGCGCGAAATCCAGCCGCCCCAACTTCCGCCGCAGCGCGTAAATCAGCAGCCCCACGTTCACGCACGAACTGATCGTGTTCGCCAATCCCAGCCCCGCCTGGCGCATCCCGTGAACCAGCGCAAACGCGAGAATCAAATTCGACACCAAACAAAAAATGCTGATCCGCATCGGCGTGTGCGTGTCGCCCAGCGCGTAAAACGCGCGCCCCAAAATGTTCACCATCGAGAACGCCAACAACCCCGGCGCGAGAAACACCAGCGCCAGCGCCGTGTTCCGCGTCGAGTCCGGCCCGAACTGCCCGCGCTCGAACAACAGCCGCACCACCGGCACCGCCAGCACCACGAGCAACACCGACGCCAGCGCGTTCACGAACAGCAGATACCCCAGCCCCTGCCGCAGCGTCCCGCGAAACTCCCCCCACTTTTTCTCCGCCGCCATTCCCGACAACGTCGGCAACAAATACGTCGCCAGCGAAAGCCCGAAAACCCCCTGCGGCAACTCCATCAACCGCACCGCGTAATCGAACGACGCCAAAATGCTCCCGCCCACATTGAACGCCACCACGTTCGTCAGCAGCACGTTCAACTGAAACGCCGCCACGCCCAACATTCCCGGCACCATTTTTCGCACCACCTCGCGCACCGTCGCATCACGCCACGGCGACACCCACCGATACCGAAAACCCTCGCGCCGCAGATTCGGCAACTGATACGCCGCCTGCGCCGCCCCCGCCAACAACGCCCCAATTGCCAGCCCGAAAATCCGCACATTCAACGGCTCCCCCAGCAGCGGCGTCACCCAAAACACCGCGCCAATCATCACCACATTCATCAACGCCGCCCCCAGCGCCGGCACAAAAAACTGCCCGCGCGAATTCAGCATCCCCATGAAAATCGCCGTCAGACAAATCAGCGGCATGTAGGGAAACATCACCCGCAACAACCGCAGCATCAGCCGCGTCTCCTCCCCGAGCGGCAACGTCGCCAGCGCCAGCGAAATCCCCAGCAGCACCACCGCCACCACCACCGCGCCCGCCGCGACCAAACCCGAGATCACCGCATTGCCCGCGCGCCACATCTCCGCCTCGCCCGCCGTGCGCTCCTGCTCCTTGAAAATCGGGATAAACGCCGCCGTCAACGCCCCCTCGCCCAGCAAGCGACGGAACAAATTCGGAATCGAAAACGCGAACTTGAACGCGCTCGCCACCGCCCCGTCCCCCATGAAATTCGCATACACGATCTCGCGCACCATGCCCAGCACCCGGCTGGTCAGCGTGGCGATCCCGATCGCGCCGGACGATTTGAGCATCTGCGACATTGCGCCCGCGTTTGTAGCCGTCGCCCCCATCAAATCAAAGCGCGAATCCCCCGCGCAAAAATTCCCCTGCCCCAAATTCCCTTGCCCAACTCCGAAACGAAAATCGGAAAAAGTGTCGCGCGAAGAACACGAAGGAAACGAAGGAAAACCAAAGCCAGCCTTCCGCCCCCTTCGCCTTCTTCGCGACCTTCGCGCGACACTCCCCTCCCCAATCTTGCCAAGGCCGCTCCCGCCCCGTCTTCCTGCTGAATTTCCCCCCGCGTGCTCCCGAAAACCCCAGCGCCTCCGCGAAACCCAACCCCAGCTCCATCCTTTGTTTCCAGGTGTTTCGTGTGTTTCGTGGGCAATTCCGACCGCGGTTCTTTTTCAATTCAACGCCCCGTCAACTCCCGATTCCGGTAATGCAAAACCCTGAACTCCGCCGCCTCCCGCACCACCCCCACCAACTCGAAGCGATCCTCGAACTTCGGAAAAAACGCGTCCCCCGCCACCTCCCGCTGCACCACCGTCAAAAACAAATCCGCGCACAACGGCAGCGCCTGCTCGTAAATCTGCGCCCCGCCACAAATGAAAACCTCCCGCGCCTCCCGCGCCGGATCGATCTCGTCGAGACTCCCCACCGTCCGCACCCCCGGATGCGCAAACCCCGCGCGACTCAACACCACCGTCTCGCGATTCGGCAACGCCCGCCCAATCGACTCAAACGTCTTCCGCCCCATCACGATCACCTGCCCCGTCGTCCTCTCCTTGAACCACCGAAAATCCTCCGGCAAATGCCACGGGATTTTATTCCCCGCGCCAATCACCCGGTTCAACGACATCGCCGC
>JAYVOY010000554.1:0-3641 GCA_043757645.1 Verrucomicrobiota bacterium | reverse complement strand
GCCACGGGGCGTTCCAGATGCGTTCGGTGGTGATTTGGGCGGACTTGGCCTCGATGGTGGTGATTAGGTTCCGGCATTGCTTGCCGCCGACGCTGTTGGGAAAAACTTTCGCTCCTTGGAGGGCGAGGTTGCGGGCTTCGACGAGGTCGCCGGCTTGGTGGAGGACAGTCGCCCATTCGTGGCGGGCGCGGGCGGAAAGTTCGTGGTCGGCCCATTGCTCGACGTAGGCTTTGAGTGCGGTTTTGTAGCGGGTTTCCTTGGTTTCGCCGCGGGCGATGTTGTGACCCCAGACTAGGCGGGCTAGGTCGGCGTCGATGAGGGCGGTGGGATTCGTGTCTTTCTCGTGGAAGCGGAGTAGTTCTTGATAGAGTTGAATCGCTTTGAGGGCGGGGGCATTGGTGTCGGTGGTGGTGGGTTGCCAGGCTAGGAAGGCGGGGATGGGGGAGAAGATGGGACTATCGGCGGCGATCTCGAAGGCGTCGGAGGGTTTGGCGGCGGCTTGTTCGCCGGAGGTATAGAAACGGAGGGCGTCGTTGGCGATGAAATCATAGAGTGTCGGGCGATAGGTGTCGGGGAGCGCGCCTTTTTGTAGGAGGTCATCGAATTTGGAGATGGGGGTGGCTTTTAGGATTGGGGCGGCGGTTAGGGCGGAGGTGAAGTGTTTGTCTATCTCCAAGAATAAGCGCGGGAGATCCCAAGTGGTGAAGTCATTACCGGGCGCGGCGGCGGTGGCGGTGCGATTCATGAAGCGCCAGCGGTTTTGTTGGAAGTAGTGCCAATACCAGTTGGCGAGGATGGTGGTGAGGATGGGTTTGAGTTCGGCGGGTGCCTTGCCGATTTCGGTTTCGAGGCGGGTGATTTTTTCCTCGGGTTTGTTGCCTTCGATGTTGCCTTGGAGGGCGATTTTGCGCGCGATGGCTTTGGCGGCTTCGGCGTGGGCCTGCTCGGCGGTGGCGGCGGCGATGATGGGTTCGAGGGCGTCGATGGCGCTCTTTGGAAGGCCTTGTTGGATGGCGTCATCGACCTTTTTCCATTGCGCATCGCGCGGGGCGGCGGGGAGCGGGGCGGTCATCAGTTGCAAAAGTAACAGGCTGGCGAACAGGGGGCGGACGGATGATTTCAAGGTTCTCATAACAAAGGAGCGGCGTCCTGGCTTGCGAGGCACGCCGGGACTGGCGTGAACGCTAGCAGACGCGCGCGGAAAGGGAACACCCAAAGCCCGCGGGTTGCCCTCACTCGCGGAGGGGCGCCGATGCGTGAAGGCAGAACGCTGCCTCAGTTTTTCGACCGCGGCGTCAGCACTGTTTCCGGCGCCGCTTTTCGTTCTCCGCTGGCGGCGAGGAGTTGCGCGAGGAAGCCGCTGTCGGCGGGGAGCAACGTGACGCCGGCGCCGCTGGCGAGGATTTTTTGGTTCTCGAGGATTTCAAACATCGCGGCGGAAACTTCCTGATCCTCGGAGATTTGTTGCAGGGCTGCGCCGACGATTTGCGGGCGGATGGCGGCGGCTTTGGCGAACTCCACCGCGGCCTGCCGATCGGCGGTGCTGGTGATGATGCTCACTTGATTCGCGCCGTCCTGCTTGATCGCGGAGGTGACCTGGCGGAGGCGGTTGACGACCTTGCTCTCGATTTGGCGGATCATGCCGGTGTCGCGGAAGTGGACTTTGCGGATGTAAACGGAGCCGAGCTTGTAGCCCCATTCGTGCGAGGTCGGGGAGACTTCCTCGCGCACGGTGTCGCTCATCGCGTGGCGGTTGGTCATCATGGAGGCGAGCGGGAGATTGCTGAGGCAGCGGACGGTGGAGTTGCTCACGTTGGCGGAGAGCGAGCCGCGCGGGTCGGTGTTTTTGAAGAGGTAGGCGACGGGGTCGCTGATGTACATTTCGTGCCAGATGCCGAGGCCCATGGGCGCGCCTTCCTCGGAATTCACGGGCTGGCTGCGGAGGTATTCCTGATCGAGCCTCATGTCGAGGATGTGGCATTGGCCGAGCCAGCGCACGACGAAGGCCGCGGGGCCGAGTTTCAACGGGAGAAGGTGCAGGCCGGGTTCGTCGAGGACGGCGAGCACCTTGCCGAAGAGCACGTAAACATTGCAGCGCCGCTCGTGGACGATGGCGTAAAATCCGAGGCCGCGCGCGAAGGCGAGGAGAATGGGCAGGCCGAGCAGCAGCGCGAAGAAGGTGATGGCGGCGGAGAGGAGGAAGTCCATAAAACGGATTTTGGGGTGGGAGTGAAGTTCAGATTCTTTGTGAAAGGCGACGACGGGAATCGGTTCGTAAAACGCGGGTGACAGTGACGCCCGCCCTCACCCCAGCCCTCTCCCCCGGGGAGAGGGAGACACGCTCGGACGCGCCAAGAACATTCGAGCGCAAACTCACGCGTCCCGTCGCCGCGGTTCGCGGACAGCCGCTCCAACCAACAGGGGCTTCCAGCATAGCCTGAATGCGGCGAACAATTCTCCCTCTCCCCGGGGGAGAGGGCTGGGGTGAGGGCGGGCACATCTCCAATTCGCGGCCAATTCCCTCGCGGCCATTTTCCACCACGCAGCAATGATTTTTCATCAGCGTTTCGCCTCCACGAATACTTTTTGGGCGCGCTCGAAGAGCGAGAGGCGCACGTTGCGGACGTAGGTTTGCAGGGCCTCGGAGCCGCGGCGCTTGAGGTCGGCGAGTTGCGCGGCGAGGCGGATGAGGGGTTCGACTTCGGCCTGGGCTTTGAGGGTTTCGATTTCCACGGCGCGGCGGGATTGCACGATTTTTTGATCGGCGGAGGCCTGTGCGAGGCTGATGTCGGAGGAGACTTGATTGTAGGCGGTGTTGATCGCGGCGAGCGCGGATTCGACCTCGGGCGGCGGGTCGATGCCGGTGATGAGCGAGGCGTCCAGCACCATGCCGTAGCGCGCGGCGGAGGAGAGGCATTCGCGGTCCATGTGCTCGTTGAGGTCGCGCAGATTTTTGCGGAGATCATTGATCGAAATGCCGCTCACGGCGGCGGAGTCGGGCGTGGCCTCGGTGGCGGCGATCTTGGGCGCCTCGAAGTTCGCGATGCGCTCGCGCAGCACCGAGACGAAATAACCCATCACGTGGGCGTAGGGATTTTTGATGCCGAAGAGGAAGCCGTAGAGATTGCGCTCGGCCACGCGGTAGCGAATCTGGCCCGTGAGGCCGGTGTTGAGCTGATCCTTCGTCACGGCTTCGAGCATCGTGCCGCTGGTGTTGGCGTGAGGGTCTTCGGGATCCCACGCCATGTTCACGGTGCTCGTGGCGATGGAGACTTTGTGAACTTTTTCCCACGGCCATTTGAAATACGGCCCGCCCGCCATGATCACACGCACCTGCGGGTAGCAGTAACGCTGCCGCTGATCGTCCGTGAGCATCGCGGACACGGGGTCGTCGATGGTGGTGAGTTCGCTCAGGCGCTCGGCGCGGCCGAAGCTGGTCTTCACCGCACGCTCATTTTGATTCACGGTGTACAGCCCGGTGGCCACACAACGCACGAGAAACCAGGCAACGAAACCAACCAAGCAGCCAGCAATGATGGACATAAGCGCGCGGGGTGAGGAGTGAGTGAAACGTGCGCGGAGAATTGCGGAAGCGGGGATTTATCCAAGCAGATTCACTGGGAAATCGCGGGGGCCGGGGG
>JAYVOY010000553.1:0-3643 GCA_043757645.1 Verrucomicrobiota bacterium | reverse complement strand
GCCGCAGCACAGACTCATGGGTGCGGCGTCCGGTTGAGCTGGCGGCTGCGGCTGGTCTGCGACACAGCCGCGCTCCACCGCATTTTCAGACAGGCTCTCAGAATTGGAAACCGCTTTGTCCCGCCCCGGGGCGGCGGCGGCGCGGCGTTTTGCCAGTCTGACGCCCGCGGCGTTCCGTGAAACGCCGGGCATCCTGCGCCAAACCGCGGAGGCACGCTTCGTGTTCGGCGCGGGCGCGGCGCAGGCCGAGCAGCGAGTCGCGCATCTCCAATCCCACCCGCGCTGCGGCGGCCTGGTGATCCTTGGCGCCGGTGAAATTCCACGCGGGATCGCGGCGGCCCCGGGTGACCTCGCGTTTGACCTCGCGCAGGCTGGCCTTGAGCCGCGCGACGAGGCGCTGAAACACCGAGACGCTCGTGTGCGCGGTGGGGTCGCCGTCGGACATTTCGACGAGGCTGAGGATCGTCGCGAGTCGCTCGGCGTCGTTGGCCGCGTAGGCTTCCTGCACCTCATGCCACCACTCGAGTTTTTGCGCGGTCATCGCCGCCTGTTTGTCGGGATGCAATTTCCGCACGAGCGCGCGGTAGAGTTCCTTGACGCTGGCGGTTTGGACGGGCTTGGGCGGCGGGTCGGGCGGCCTCATGCCCGGCGGAATTTTGAAACCAAACGCGTCCTCAAATGAACTGGAGAACTCGCGAAAGGCTTCCTCCTCGCTGCGGGCGTCGAACTCAAGATCGTCCTCGTCCTCCGCGTCGCCGGCTTCGTCGAAGCCCGGCGGTGGCTGCCCGCCGCCACCCGCGCGGGCGCGGGCTTCGGCCTGCGCCTGCGCCTCCGCGGCGGCCGCGGCCGCGGGATTTTCGCGGCGGAACATCACGGCGAGGTACGCCTCCGCTTCGCTGACGTTGTGGGACCACATGTAACTCTCGATCTCCGCAAGGAGCTGGTCCTGCTCGTGCGCCTGCCGGGAGAGATCGCGGATTTCGGTCAGGAACTGGCCGAAGTTGGCGTTGAGCCAGCGGTCAAACGCGGGCCGGTCCTGCGTGTGAAATTGCTCGAGTTGCAGGCGCGCCTTGTCGAGGTCGCGCCGGGCTTTCTCGTAATCTTTCCGGGCCTTTTTCCGAATCGGATCACCGTCGATGGGGATTACCGCGCGCGTGTCCGACGGCGGCGGCGCAACGGGGCGTTTGCCTGCCGCAAGTTTGGGAATGTGCCATTTGCGCATGAAAAAAAACGACGCGAGGCGCGCCGGGACGCACGCCCGCGTGGTCAGTGCAGGTTCAGATTTTTCACCACGCGCACCGTCGAGTGGGCCTTGTTGAGCGTGTAGAAATGCAGGCCGGGCGCGCCGCCGCGGAGGAGTCCCTCGCCTTGGCGCGTGGCGTATTCGATGCCGAATTCGATGGCCGCCGCATCGTCGCCGACGAGCGCATCCAGGCGCGCGGCCAGCGCCGCGGGGATCGCCGCGCCGCAGAGGGCGGTGAATTTCTGGATCTGCCCGGCGCTGAGAATCGGAATGATGCCGGGGAAAATCGGCGCGGTGTTGCCGAGCCGCGCGAGGAAATCGCGGCAGCGGAAGTAATCGTCGTTGTCGAAGAAGAGCTGGGTGATCACGAAATCCGCGCCGCACTCGATCTTCGCTTTCAGGCGATGCCAGTCGGTCTCGCGCCCCTCGGTGCAGGCGATGTGGCCCTCGGGAAAACCCGCGGTGCCGAGGCTGAAGCCGCCGAGTTCGCGCAGGTAGCTGACGAGTTGGTGCGAATACTCGAAGCCGCCCTCGGTCTGGCGCCACTCGCCGGTGCCGCCGGGCGGATCACCGCGCAGCGCCAGAATATTTTTGATGCCGAGGCCGCGGGCCTGCTCGACGACGGAGTGGATTTCCTCGCGCGTCGCGTTGACGCAGGTGAGGTGCGACATCGCGGTGAGGCCGTGTTCGCGCTGGATGCGCGCGACGATGCCGAGCGTTTTATCGCGCGTGCCGCCGCCCGCGCCGTAGGTGACGGAGCAAAAATCGGGTTTGATTTCGAGCAGCGCGGGCAGCGTTTTCTCGAAGAGATTTTTTTCGCCGTCCGCGGTTTTCGGCGGAAAGAACTCGAAGGAAATGACCGGCTTACCGGCGGCGCGGCGGGCCGCGTGAAGGTCGCGGATAAACTGGATGGGCATGGAAATGGCGCGGGAACGGACGATGAAAAAGGGGCGGCGAGAAGGGCGCGGAAAAGGCCTAGCCGGCCTTGGCCGTGGAGATTTTGGAGCGCGGCTGACTGTGGCGTTCGGCGCGGCGGGCCGATTGGCGGGGAGCCGCGACGCGGGGGGTTTCGCGGCGAATCTCCGCGCGAGTCGCGGTGCCGCGCGAGTCGCGCGCGGCGGGGTTTTCGCGCGGATTGGAGGGATGCTTGGAGCCGACGGCGTCGCGCGTGGACAAACGCGCCTTGCTCGGCAGCGCGGCGGGCGGCGGCGGCGCGACGACGAGGGCGGCGGTTGGTGTTTTGGTTTTCTTAGCCATGCGGGGCACGCTAGCGACGGTTGCAGCGTGGCGCAATCGGGAAACCAGCCCGGCGGCGCTGAAGCTCAACGACGGAGCCAAAACCTCCCGGTGGGTCGGACACGCCGGGTCCGGCGGGCGCGGTGCCGGCGGTGTTGGAACCGATTTTGGACTTGGCCTGGCGTTGGGGTTTCGCGGCCGGCAAGTGACCGCGAGAAGCAGCGGGCACGCGAACACAGGCAAGTTTCGCGCGCGCGGACACTCGCCCCTCGCCAGCGAGATTTTCGCGTGCCACGGTCGGCGCGGGAAAAACGTTTTGCCTCGTCGAACGAAATTTGCGTTGCGGTGGGTGGGTTGGCCGTTGCTGGCATTTATGTTGTTGCGCTGGTTTGAGCACAGTCAGATTTACCGGCCCACACGGGCGGCGGACTACCGTGCGGAGGATTTTCAGTTGCCCGCCGAGGATGTCAGCCTTACCGCGGCGGACGGCGTGCGCTTGCACGCGTGGTGGATTCCCGCGGCGGCGGACGCGCGGCGGCGCGCGGTGGCGGTGCTCTTCTGTCACGGCAACGGCGGGAACCTCACGTCACGGCCGGGTTATTATCAGGCCATTCGCGCAACGGGGGTCAACGTGTTCACGTTTGATTACCGCGGCTACGGCCGCAGCGAGGGCACTCCGGGCGAGGCCGGAACTTACCTCGATGCCCACGCCGCGTATGCGTGGCTGCGCGCGAAAGGCTTCGCGGCGGCGAACCTCATCGTGTGGGGCGAGTCCCTCGGCGGCGGCATCGCGAGCGAACTGGCGCTGCGCGAGCCGGTGGGCGGGCTGGTGCTGCAATCCACGTTCACGTCCATTGCCGATTTGGGCGGCGAGGTGTTTCCGTGGCTGCCGGTCCGCCTGATCGCGACGATCCGCTACGACACGAAACATCGCCTGCCGAAAATTCATGTTCCGGTGTTGATCCTGCACAGCCGCGCGGATGACCTCATCGGCTTTCATCACGCGGAGAAAAATTTTGCGGCGGCCAATGAACCGAAGCTGTTGTGGGAATTGCGCGGCGGGCACAACGAAGCGCTCGGCGCGGACCGCGCGCAGTTCGTCGCGGGCCTCGAGGAATTCCTGCGCCGGATCGAAGCGCAACCGGCGCGACCCGCACCGACCGC
>JAYVOY010000552.1:0-3648 GCA_043757645.1 Verrucomicrobiota bacterium | reverse complement strand
AAAAACTTTCCCTCAGCTACTTCGACAAAACGCACCAAGGGCGAATCCTCAACCGCGCGGGCAACGACATCGATTCGCTCGACCGCATTCTCACCTGGGGCGCGAACTCACTCCTCGCCAGCGCGCTCACGCTCCTCGGCGTGATGGCGCTCATGCTGCAATATGACTGGCGGCTCTGCCTC
The DNA here is from genome assembly GCA_043757645.1 of Verrucomicrobiota bacterium. Taxonomy (GTDB): domain Bacteria; phylum Verrucomicrobiota; class Verrucomicrobiia; order Limisphaerales; family BJHT01; genus BJHT01. The sequence goes on along the minus strand of JAYVOY010000552.1, from coordinate 3,466 downwards.
GCCGTGAGCCTCGTGCTGCCGCCGCTCGTGTGGGCGACGCGCCTCTTTCAAAAACACGGCATGATCGCCTACCGCCGGATGCGCGAACAAGGCTCGCTCCTCACCGCGACCATCGCGGAAAACATCACCGGCGTCCGCGTCGTGCAAGCCTTTGCCCGCGAGGAAAAAAATCTCGGGCGCTTTCTGGAAATTCATCACGGCTACGGCGACCGCGTGTTGGTGGCGGCGAAAATTTTCCACACCTACATGCCGTTCGTCGCGCTCGTGTCGGGCCTCGGCACCGTGATCATTCTCGGCTACGGCGGCTCGCTGGTGTTGCAACACGAAATCACCGTCGGCGAACTCGCGGCGTTCGTGCTCTACCTCGGCATGTTCTTCGGCCCGATTCAAACGATGGGCGATCTCTACAACGCGCTGCTCTCCACCGCCGCCAGCGCCGAGCGCATTTTCCAACTGCTCGACACCCAACCGCAGGTGCGCGACCGCGCCGACGCCGCGCCGCTGCCGCCGATCCGCGGGCACATCGTGTTCGACAACGTGTGGTTCCGCTACGACACCACGCCGCCGGACGCGTGGGTGTTGCGGCAAATTAATTTCGAGGCGCGCCCCGGCGAAACCGTCGCGCTCGTCGGCGCGACCGGCTCGGGCAAATCGAGCATCGTGAGTCTCCTCATGCGCTTCTACGAACCGCAGCGCGGGCGCGTGACATTTGATGGCCTCGAGTTGCAGGCGGCCACGCTGGATTCGCTGCACCGGCAGGTCGGCATCGTGACGCAGGACAATTTCCTCTTCACCGGCACGTTGCTGGAAAATCTGAAATTCGGCCGCGCCGACGCCACCGACGACGAGGTGCGCGAGGCCGCGCGCACGCTCGGAACGCACGACCTCATCGAGCGTCTTGAAAAAGGCTACGACACGAAAATCACCGAGCGCGGCGGCAACCTCAGCGCCGGCGAGCGGCAACTCGTGTGCTTCACCCGCGCGATGGTCGCGCGCCCGCGGCTGCTCATTCTCGACGAGGCGACGAGCGCCGTGGACCCGCAGACCGAACGCGTGATCCAACACGCGCTCGAAAAGCTCTTCGAGCGCCGCACCTGCTTCGTCGTCGCGCACCGGCTCTCCACCGTGCGCCACGCGCACCGCATTCTCGTGCTGGGCCACGGCGAGATTCTCGAACAAGGCACCCACGACGAACTCCTCGCCCGCGGCGGCGCCTACGCGCGGCTGTATGAGGAATTCGTGCGGACGTGAGTGCTCTGGGTACGGAGTCCCGCCTTCAGGCGGCGGGGCGTGCGTCGTGGCCGGGGCGCTGGAAAAATCGAGAGCCTGCCGCAAGTAGGGACGCCGCGCCGCCTAAAGGCGGGACTCCGTACCCAGGCGGCGGCGGGTGGCGCTGCGGGACCAATTCCAATCGCGACAGATCGCGAAAACAGGTTTTCCTCCGGCGTTCGTTTCGCTACGTTCGCGCGCATGAAATCCCGCCGCACGCTGCTCCTCCTCGCACTCACGTTTTGCCCGCTGATTTTTCCCGCGGGCGCGGCGCAAAAACTCAACATCCTCTTCCTCGCGGTGGACGACATGAACAACGATCTCGGCTGTTACGGCCATCCGTTGGTGTCGTCGCCGAATATTGATCGGCTCGCGAAAATGGGCGTGAAGTTCGACCGCGCGTATTGCCAGTTCCCGCTGTGCTCGCCGAGCCGCACGTCGCTGATGACCGGGCTGCGGCCCGATGTGACGCGCACGTTCAATTTGCAATATCACTTCCGCAAGGGCCTGCCGGACGTGGTGACGCTTCCGCAGATGTTCATGCAGGCGGGCTATTACGCCGCGCGGGTCGGCAAGATTTATCACTACGGCAACCCCGGCGACATCGGCACCAGCGGCCTCGATGATCCGCCGTCGTGGAATCATTTCGTGAATCCCGCCGGGCGCGACAAGACCACGATTGAGCGCGACATCATCAACTACACGCCCAAGCGCGGTCTCGGCAGCGCGATGAGTTTTCTCGCCGACAAACAGGGCCGCGACGAGGAGCACACCGACGGCAAGGTCGCCACGGAAATCATCAAGCTGCTCGACGAAAAGAAGGAGCAACCGTTCTTCATCGCGTGCGGCTTTTACAAACCGCACACGCCCTACGTCGCGCCCGCGAAATATTTTGATTTGTATCCGCTGGACAAAATCAACGTCGCCGTCGGCCCGGCGGAGCACCTGAAGGACGTGCCGAAGGCGGCGCTGGCGAGCACGACGCCGTGGCCGTGGTTCGGGGTGACGGAGCCGCAGGCGCGCGAGGTGAAGCAGGGTTATTACGCGGCGATTTCGTTTGTCGATGCGCAGATTGGCCGCGTGCTGGGCGCGCTGGATCGACTCAAACTGTGGGACCACACCGTCGTCGTTTTCTGGAGCGACCACGGCTATCACCTCGGTGAACACGGGCTGTGGATGAAGCAAAGCCTCTTCGAGAATTCCGCGCGCGTGCCGTTCATCGTCGTCGCGCCGGGCGCGAAGGGCAACGGCACCGCCAGCGCGCGCCCGGTGGAATTGGTGGATATTTACCCGACGCTCGCGGACCTCGCGGGGCTGAAGCCGCCGGCGAATTTGGCGGGCGCGAGTTTGCAACCGCTGCTTGCCGATCCGCGGGCGCAGTGGGACAAGCCCGCGTTCACGCAGGTCTGGCGCGGCGGTTTCCCCGGCCACAGCGTCCGCACCGAACGCCACCGCTACACCGAGTGGGACCACGGCAGACAGGGCGCGCAATTGTACGATTACCAAACCGATCCGCGGGAGTTCCACAATCTCGCCAGCGATCCCGCGCACGCGAAGGTCGTCGCCGAATTGAAGGCGCTGCTGGAGAAAAATTGGAAGACGGAATACCGGCCGACCCCGGAAGGGAAGAAGGCTGCCGGCGCGCCGAGGAAGAAGGCGTGAAGGGATTGGAGCGGTTGTGAAACCGCGCCCCGGGGCGCGGCGTTTACGCCGCTTCAACCCCGAACCCCGAAATGAGAATGGGGAGCGCACGCGGCCCGCGTGCGGGTTTGGGCGGCCCGCCCAAACCATCGTGTCCCAGTTCTAACTTTCTTCTCCGCGCAGAAAAGTGAGTGGCACGAGGTTTTCGGCGGGCCGCCGAAAACGGCACGCCAGCGGCGTGCGCTCCCCGCGCCGCCGCACGGCGCGCAACGCCGACTTCGGAGTTCGGGTTTAATCACACCCGGCTGTTCCCTTCAGCGAAATTAATATTTGACATTCCACGGGCTTTCCCGACATGCCTTCCTGTCTATTCCCATGAGATGCAGGAAATCCATAGCTCCTGACAAGCCCGCCCACCACTGGCTCCGCTGGGTGACCACCCGGGGCGAAGTCGGCCCCTAGCCTGAAAAAATCATAGTGGGATTGAACGGAGGGGCGGGAAGCGCGTCGGAAGGGCTGTGAATAAAGGCCCAAACCAAACACACCCCGCCGCCGC
>JAYVOY010000551.1:0-3657 GCA_043757645.1 Verrucomicrobiota bacterium | reverse complement strand
CGCCCGTGCGCAGATTCAGCCGCCCCGCGACCGCAAGCATCGTGTCGCGAATCTCCTCGGCGGAAAGGCGACGGCGGTTGAAATGCGAGAGGAGGCGGTTTTCGGGGTCGTCTTTCGTCGCCGCAGACGCGGTGGCAATAGTGACGGAGGAGTAATTAGTAATTAGTGGGGGACCAGTAATTAATTTTGGATCTTGGTTCGTCGGCGACTTCCCCGACTGATCACTAATTACTAATGACTTCTTACTAATTACTTCCCCCTTCTGCCCGTAAACACTGCTCAAAACGAGCATTCGATGCAGCGCCTTCACGCGCCAGCCGCCTTCGACGAGCGCCGTCGCGAGCCAGTCGAGCAACTCGGGATGGCTCGGGCGTTCGCCGCGCAGACCGAAGTCGTTCGGCGTTTTCACGAGGCCCGCGCCGAAGTGATGCTGCCAGAGGCGGTTCACGATCACGCGCGCAGTGAGCGGATTGCGCGCGTCGGCGATCCAGCGCGCGAGCTGGGTGCGCGGGCTGGCGACATCGGCCGCCAGTTCGGGCAGCGTGTGCGCGACGAGCACATCGGGCGGACGCGGGCCGACGGGTTCGCCCTTGTTTTCCCACACGCCGCGCTTGAGCAGATGGATCGGCGTGCGTTTCTGCGCGTTGTTCCACGTCGCGGGAATCGTGGCAAGCGGCGCGGGCGCGCTGTCCTCGAGCGCCTCGATTTGCGCCATCAAGCGCACGCGCTCCTCGCCGGTGGTCAGGCGCGCCTTCTCTTTCAACGCGGTGATTTCGGCCTGAACTTTTTGGGTGCGTTCGTCCCAAACTTTTTTCTCCTCAACGGACGCGAGCGAAATGTTGTGCTCCTCCGTCGCCGCGAAGTAGGCCTGCAACCGGTAGTAATCGCGCTGCAAAATCGGGTCGAGCTTGTGGTCGTGACACCGCGCGCAGCCAACGGTGAGGCCGAGAAACGCCGTGCCGATGATGTCCGTGCGCTCGGTGAGCACCTCGTTGCGACTGAGCGCGATCTCGGGATTGCCCGCGTTGCGCCGCACCGCGCCGAGGCGGTGAAAGATCGAGGCGGACTGACACTCGCGATTGTCCGGCTCAATTTCGTCACCCGCGATTTGCTCAATGATAAAGCGGTCGAACGGCTTGTCCGCATTGAGCGCCGCGACGACGTAATCGCGAAACCGCCACGCGTCCGGCAAGTGCCGATCATACTCAAAACCCTCCGACTCCGCGTAACGCACCACGTCGAGCCAGTGCTGCGCCCACCGCTCGCCGTAATGCTCGCTCGCGAGCAGATGATCGACCACACGCGCGCGGGCCGCGGCGGAATTGTCCGCGACGAACGCCGCGATTTCCTCCGGCGACGGCGGCAATCCGGTGAGATCGAAGCAGACGCGCCGCAGCCAATCCGCCGGACTCGCCGCGGGCGCGGGCTGCCAGTCGCGTTCCTCGAGCTTCGCGAGAATGAAGGCGTCCACCGGGGATTTCACCCACGCGCCGTTTTGCACGCGCGGCACCGCGGGCTTCCGCACGGGCTGAAAGGACCAGTGCTCGGAGGCAATTTTGTTGGTGCTGACGTTCGCCGATTCCGCCGATTCCGCCGCGCCCGCCCGCCCGCCCGCCAAAGCCGACAAGAGTGCGACGAGGAGGAAACCGCCCCGGCGCGGGCGAAAAATCATTTTGTGGAAAATCATTCGGCCTTCGAGTGACGCGCCGTTGTCGGCGAATATTTCACATCGTTGCAGCGGACGAGCCGATGCGGAGCGCGGCTGTGCGCGGAGCGTCAGCCGCAGCGCGTGGCCCGCACGAGGCTTGTGGAAATTTTTCCCGACCTCGGCGTTGCGCGGTCGCGGGGGCGGCGGACGGTTTCCGCGTGGAAATGGTTGGAGACTCGTCACCTCGTCTCCTACAAATGGAGGCGTTGCCGTCCCCGTTTTGCATTGCCCCACTGCGCGCGCTCTGCTTCATTCGCGTGCAACCGCACACCATGTATTTCGGCACTGATTATTATCCCGAGCATTGGATTTATCCCTACGACGGCTTCGAGGAACAGCCCGAGGCGCGCTGGGATGAAGACGCGCGTCTGATGGCCGCCGCGGGGATGAACGTCGTGCGCCTCGGCGAATTTTCGTGGGGCCTGTGCGAATCGGAGGAGGGCAATTTCGATTTTTCCTGGCTGCGCCGCGCGATGGATATTTTGGCGAGCCACGGATTGAAGATCGTGCTCGGCACGCCCACCGCCGCGCCGCCGATCTGGCTGGCGCTGAAGCATCCGGAAATTCTCCCGATAGATTCGCAGGGCCTGCGGATGCGCGAGGGCACGCGCCGCGCGTATTGTTTGAACAGCAATGTTTATTGGGAGTATTGCCAGAAAATCGTCAGCGCGATGGCGACGGCGCTGGGCGATCACCCCGACCTTATTGCCTGGCAGGTCGATAACGGCATTGGCCGGCATCACACCGAATACTCCTTCAATCCGGAAACGCGCCGCGACTGGCACGCGTGGCTCGAGGGCAAATACGAAAGCATCGAGCGCCTGAACGAGGCGATGGGCACGGCGTTCTGGGGGCAGAAGGTCACCGCGTGGGAGCAGGTGCCGATGCCGATGACGGCGCCCGCGGCGCACAATCCCGCGCTGTTGCTCGACTGGCGGCGCTTCTCGAGCGACACGTGCGTGGCGTTCGTGCGGATGCAGGTGGACCTGCTGCACCGGGTGTGCCCGAACGCGCCGGTCACGACCAACCTGCGCGCCTTCGCGACGAAGTTTGATTACTTCGACATGGCCGAGAGCCTGGATTTTGTCTCGCTGGACAGCGACGCGGCGGCGAAGGCGCGGCCCTCGGAAATCGCGTGCAGCATTGATTTTATTCGCTCGTTGAAAAAGCGCGACAGCCGCCTGCCCAATGGCGACGAGGGTTTCTGGGTCATCGAACAGAAGGCGGGCAACGTGAGTTGGAGCGATGTCAATTCGCTGGTGCGGCCCGGCGTGGTGCGGTTGTTCTCGTATCAACTCATTTCGCGCGGCGCGAGCGGCGTGCTCTATTTTTACTGGCGGCCGCCACGCATCGGCCCGGAGAAATTTTACGGCGGCGTGCTGCCCCACAGCGGCAAGCCGAACCACCGGATGTACAAGGAAGTCCGGCAAATCGGCAATGAACTCAAGGCCATCGGCCCGCTGCTGACCGGCAGCAAAGTCATCGCCGACGCGTGCATTTTGCACAGTCACCCGAGCGAGTGGGCCACGGATAATCCGCTGCGGCCCAACAAGCACTTCAATCAGGGCGACGTGATGCACTTCTTTCACAACGCGCTGCATGGCCGAAATATCATGGTCGATTTCGCGCGCCCGTCGGACGACCTCGCCGCGTACAAAATGGTGATCGTCCCGGGGTTGCAGTTGCTCTCCGGCGCGGAGGTCGATGCGCTGAAACTCTACGTGTACAACGGCGGCACGCTCATCGCGACGTGTCACACTGGCCTCGTCGATGAACATCACATTGTTCCCAACACGGGGCTGCCGTTCGACATGACCGATCTTTTTGGAATGGAGGTCACCGAGTGGGATGTGATCCCGCCGACGGAGGACAACAACCTCTCGATGCGCCCGCTCGTGCCCACGACCGCCTCGCATCCCGCGCGCCTCTGGTGCGATCTCATTGACGTG
>JAYVOY010000550.1:0-3658 GCA_043757645.1 Verrucomicrobiota bacterium | reverse complement strand
CGCCATGACGCTCGCGACCAGCAACGCCGCGCCCGCCGTGGCGCGCGTGCTGAATCGCGGCGATTACAATCAACCGCGCGACACGGTGCCCGCGGGCTTTCCGCAGGTGTTGGCGAAATTTTCGGCAAAGGAAATTTCAACCGCGACTCCGCGCGCCCGTCTCGCCGGGTGGATTGCCAGTCCCGAGAATCCGCTGACCGCGCGCGTGATTGTGAATCGCGTGTGGCAGCATCATTTCGGGCGCGGATTGGTCGCGACGCCGAGTGAGTTTGGCACGCACGGTTCCGCGCCGTCGCATCCGGAGTTGCTGGACTGGCTCGCGGGCGAGTTCGTTGCGGGCGGGTGGAGCCTGAAGCGGTTGCATCGGTTGCTCGTGACGAGCGAGGCGTATCGGCAGGGGACGGGGGAGAGTAATCGGTATTTAGTAATTAGTGATCAGTCGCCCCGAGTCGCCCCACTAATTACTAATCACTCACTTACTAATTACTTTTCCCACGCCCTCGCCACCGATCCCGAAAACCGCCTCCTCTGGCGCATGAACCGCCTGCGTCTCGAGGGCGAGGTGATTCGCGACAGCCTGCTCGCGGTGAGCGGGCGATTGAATCCGAAGCTCGGCGGACCGGGAGTTTTCCCGCCGATTCCCGCGGACGCGATCAAGGGCGCGCGCGGCTGGAACGTGTCGGCCGACGCGCGCGAGCACGCGCGGCGGAGTCTCTACATTTTTGCGAAACGAAATTTGCGTTTCCCGTTTCTCGAAGTCTTCGATGCGCCCGACAGCAATCTCACGTGCCCCGAGCGTGGTCGCAGCACCACCGCCCCGCAATCGCTCACACTGCTGAACGCGGATGAAGTCCTCGCCGCCAGCCGCGCCGTGACGGCGCGAATCGAGCGCGACGCGCAAGGCCCGCGCGAACGCGTCGCCCGCGCTTACCGAGTCATCCTCAGTCGGCTGCCGACGGAGCGGGAGCAAACCGTCGCCGCGCAATTTCTGGCGAACTCACCGCTCACCGAGTTCTGCCGGGCGCTGTTTAATCTGAATGAGTTTGTGGATGCCTACTAAACCGGAACGATGCAGTCGGACCGCCGCCGTCTCGGCGGCTCCCACCGTCCAAACGGGGCGAACGCGCGCATTGTTCTTCGGGCGACACTCGGTGGTGGCCGGATTCCGATTTCACGCTGGCTTGGATCGCTGGGTTGAATTAATAAAAAGCCATGTTGTATCCGAAACCCGGACCAAGTTGGCGCAAAGCGCGGATCGCGGCACGGCTGCTTCTGAAGAAGGCGGCGCGGCAGCCGTGGAGTGCGCGCGACCGGGCTTTGGCGGTGCGGTTGCACGCTGATCCGGCGGTGACCAACCGCTTGATCGACCAAGCTTATTCCTACTACACCGCTCAAAAAAATGGCTTCCGACTCATGGACCGCCCCGTTTGATCTTGGCACTCCCGCAGTCAGGGCGCTGCGGCAATTGGTGGCCGTTCTCCCCAAGGACCGCCGTTTCCGCATAACGCTGTTTGGTTCCGCGCCGATTCAAATCGCCATCGAGAATACCTTCTTGAGCGCCGACGTGGATTTGTTCTGCGATGACGAGGACTTGGAGCCGTATGTGCGGGCCGCGCAACTGACGCGGGAGCAAACTGATTTTTACATCCAAGTCTGCTCCGGCCTGAACTTCCGCACCTCGCCGCTGTGGGGCACGCGCACGCAGTCCTTCGACCTTGGCAACTGCACGTTCGTGCTGCCGCATCCGATCGACATCCTCATCGCGAAACTCAACCGGCTCGATGAAAAGGATCTCGAAGCCTTCCGCCTCGTGATTCGCAAGACCGGGCACCCCACCGAGCTGGAGCTGATTCGCGAATTACAAAATGCGGTGGACCTGTTTCGCCCGAGCTTCGACGAGGAGAACGCCTCCGACTTGGTGAACAACACGCGCCGATTGTGGCCGATTATCTTCGGGCGCGAGATTGACCCGCGCGCGGAAATCATCGCGCCGGCGCTGGCGAAACGGCGCGCGGGCTACGGTTTGCCGACGCGCGATTACAAGCAGGAGTTGCTCGGTTGAACTCAAACTGTCCCGGCCCCAGCGGCTCGGCTGCCGCGCCAACTTCGCGCCGCCAATTTCTCGAACGCGCGGGCGCGGGCTTCGGCATGGTCGCGCTCGCGTCGCTGTTGAAGCGGGACAACTTGCTGGCGAACGAGAGCGTCAAGAGCGGAGCACGTGCGACCAATCCCCTCGCGCCGCAGACCACGCACTTCGCCCCGCGCGCCAAGCGCGTCATCTTCCTCTTCATGTCGGGCGGCCCGAGCCACGTGGATTTGTTCGAGCCGAAGCCCGAGCTGGTGCGGCTCGCGGGGCAGCCGATTCCCGAGTCGTTCGGCAGTTTCAAGACGCGGCGCAACGTGGCGAAAAACAAGTTGCTCCCGTCGCTGCGGCCGTATCGCGCGCACGGGCAGTGCGGCATGGAGATTTCGGACTGGCTGCCGCACCTCGCATCGTGCGCCGATGATCTCTGCCTGCTGCGCGGCTGTTACGGCGACAGTGTCACGCATCCCGAGTCGGTGTACATGATGAACACGGGTTCGATTCTCATGGGCAAGCCGAGCCTCGGCGCGTGGGCGGCTTACGGACTCGGCACGGAAAATCAAAACATGCCCGCGTTCGTCGTGCTGCCCGACCCGGCGGGTTGGGTGAAGGGCGGCGCGCCCGCGTGGGGCAATGGTTTCCTGCCGGCGGCTTATCAGGGCACGGTGCTGCGCGGCGGGGCGGCGCCGATTTTGCACTTGAACACGCCGTCGGGAATCAGCGCGCAACAACAGCAGGCAACGGTCGGACTCATCAACCAATTGAATCGCGAGGGCCTCGCGCCGGGCGAGCCGGACTCCGAATTGTCCACGCGCATTTCCGCTTACGAACTCGCCTTCCGCATGCAGAGCCACGCGCACGACGTCGTGAACGTGAGCGACGAATCTCCCGCGACGCGCAGGCTCTACGGTCTCGACAATCCGGTGACGGCGGAGTTCGGCCTGCGCTGTTTGCTCGCGCGGCGGATGGCGGAGCGCGGCGTGCGTTTCGTGCAGGTCTATTGCGGCGACACGAACGGTTGGGACGGCCATTCGCGCATGGACGAGAACCATTCAAAAATGTGCGCGCAGAATGATTTGCCCATCGCGGGTTTGCTGAGGGATTTGAAGTCGCGCGGAATGCTCGAGGACATGCTGGTCGTGTGGGGCGGCGAGTTCGGGCGGATGCCGATGAGCGAAGGCTCGGATGGGCGTGATCATAATCCGCACGGCTTCGCGATGTGGCTCGCGGGCGGCGGCGTCAAGGGCGGCACGATCATCGGCGCGACGGACGACGTGGGCTTGCGCGCCGCAGTGGACCGGACGCACGTCCACGATGTCCACGCGACGATGCTGCATTTGCTGGGCTTCGATCACGAGCGGCTCACCTTCCGGAATGGCGGGCGCGACGAGCGGTTGACGGATGTGGCGGGGAAGGTGATTGCGCGCGTGTGCCCCGCCGCCTAAAGGCTAATGCCTTTCGGGAATTCCCGGTGGCGCGGAGAAGGAAGGTAGAACTGGGACACGACGGTTTGGGCGGGCCGCGTGCGCTCCCTATTCCCACTCCCGAAGTTCGGACTGAACCAAAAGCTTGACG
>JAYVOY010000549.1:0-3660 GCA_043757645.1 Verrucomicrobiota bacterium | reverse complement strand
TTTCCGTGATGTTGTAGCTGAAATCATCGGTCTTGCCGTACTCGAAGCCGGCCTTGATTCCCGCGCCGGCGAGCCAGGTCGAGAAGCAGCGGCCGTGGTGGTCGCGGCCGTGGGTGGTCTCGGTGAGTTTGCCCTGGCCGTAAATAGTGCGGCCAAATTCGCCGCCGCAGACGACGAGGGTGTCCTCAAGCATCCCGCGTTGTTCGAGATCGCGGAGGAGACCGGCGCAGGGTTGATCGATTTCCTCGCATTGCAGGCGAATCTTGTCGGGCAGGCTCGCGTGTTGGTCCCAGCCTTGGTGGAAGAGTTGGATGAAGCGGACGCCGCGCTCGGCCATGCGGCGCGCAAGGACGCAATTGGCGGCGAAGCTGCCGGGGCGTTTCACGTCGGGGCCGTAGAGATCGAGGACGTTTTCCGGTTCGGATTTCAAGTCGATCAGATCGGGAACGGCGGTCTGCATGCGAAAGGCCATCTCGTATTGCGCAATGCGGGCCTGCGTTTCGGGATCGCCGAAGCGGTCGGCGGTGTCGCGGTTGAGCGCGCCGAGGACGTCGAGTTGCTCGCGGCGGGCGGCGCGGTCGAGGCCGGCGGGATTGGTGAGGTAGAGGACGGGATCGCCGGACGCGCGGAGTTGCACGCCCTGATGGCGCGAGGGGAGGAAGCCGCTGCCCCAGAGGCGCGCGAAGAGGGCCTGCGACTGGCCGCGGCCCTTGGTGATCATCACGACGAACGCGGGGAGGTTTTCGTTTTCGGAGCCGAGGCCGTAACTGAGCCACGCGCCCATGCTGGGTTTGCCGGGTTGTTGCACGCCGGTGTTGATGTAGGTGATCGCGGGGTCGTGATTGATGGCCTCGGTGTTGATGGATTTGATGAGGGTGATCTTGTCGATGATCGAGCCGGTGTGCGGGAGAATGTCGGCGTTGACCCACGTGCCGTTTTTTCCGAATTGCTTGAACTCAAACATCGGCGCGACGCAGGGGAAATTTTTCTGGCCGCTGGTCATGCCGGTGATGCGCTGTCCGCCGCGGATGGAATCGGGCAGCTCGGTGCCGTGGAGTTTTCGCAGGGCAGGTTTGTAATCGAACATGTCGATGTGCGACGGGCCGCCCGCGAGGAAGAGATAAATCACGCGGCGCGCCTTGGGGCGGAAGTGCTGGCCGAAGGGCAGCGGCGCGGCGAAGGCGCGGGGATGGAGGAGGCTCGTGAGTGCGGCGGCGCCGAGGGCGGTGCCGGAACGGGTGAGGAAGGTGCGGCGGTCGAACATGGGGAAAGTGGGAATTATGAGGGATGAATTATGAAATCGGACGCGGCTTAGTTCCGCACGAGGAACTCGTCGAGGTTGAGAATCGTGTTGGCGACGATGGCCCACGCGGCGTGTTCGGGGGCGGGGAGGGCGGGGTCGCGGGGGCTTTCGCCGGCTTTCAGATACTCCTCGGCCTTGGTCGGATCGGCGGTGAAACGGGCGAGTTGCGCGGACGCCAGGCGCGCGAGCAGATCGGTTTCGCGCGGGGTCGCGGGGCGGCTCAACGCGGTGCGAATGCCGAAGGCGATGCGGTCGGCGGGCTGGCTGCCGCCTTCCTTCAAGATGCGATTCGCAAAGGCGCGCGCGGCCTCGACGAATTGCGGGTCGTTCAGCGTGACGAGCGCCTGCAACGGCGTGTTGGTGCGCGGGCGGCGACCGATGCACTTCTCGCGCGACGGCGCGTCGAAAATCAGCATCGCGGGATGCGGGGCGGAGCGTTTCCAAAACGTGTACATCGAGCGGCGATAAAGTTTTTCGCCGTGGTCCTGCACAAATTTCGAGAGGTTCAAATTGAGCGCGACTTCCTCCCACAGGCCGGGCGGTTGGTACGGCCGCACGCCGGGGCCGCCGATTTTGTCGGCGAGCAGACCACCGACGAAGAGCGCGTTGTCGCGAATGAATTCGCCCTGAATGCGAAAGCGCGGGCCGCGGGCGAGGAGGAAATTCTCGGGGTCGCGTTCGAGCAATTGCGGCGTGACGCGCGAGCTTTGGCGATAGGTCGCGCTGGTGAGGAACTGCTTCAGCGCGCGCTTCACGTCCCAGCCGGTCTTCACGAAATCGACGGCGAGCCAGTCGAGCATTTCCTGATGCGTGGGCAGTTCGCCCTGCGTGCCAAAATCCTCGGTCGTGCGGACGAGTCCCTCGCCGAAACAAATTTGCCAGAGGCGATTCACCGCGACGCGCGCGGTGAGCGGGTGCTCGGGCTGCACGAGCCACTGCGCGAGACCGAGGCGGTTGGCGGGCGCGCCGGCGGGCAGCGGTCGCAGCGCGATCGGCACGGCGGGCGTGAGGACGGTGTCCTTGAGCGGCTGATCGTATTGGCCGCGCTTGAGCAGGAAGGTGGTGCGCATCTGCGCCTCGGGCAGGTCCTCCATGATCATCGTGCTGCTCAGGCCGGATTCGAACTTCTGTTCGGCGACGAGCAGCTTCGCGTAATCGGCGAGCAGCGCGGGCGCGTTAGTGTCCTGGCGTTGGAGATAATGGCCGACGAGAAAATCCTTTTGCGCGGCGGTGCGTTCCGTTTCCGCGAGCGTGAGAATTCCCAGCAATGGCGTGGCCGCGGCGCGGACCTCGGCGGGCGTGAGCGCGCGGTGATAAATCGCGAGTTCGTCCACCTCGCCCTTGAACTTGATCGCGTCCGAGCGGCTGCCGATGCGGAAGGGCGTCGCATTGGCGATGGAACCGGCAAGCGTGTCCTGCTCGACGACCTTTTCCTGCAACTCGCCGTTCACGAAAATCTGCACGCCCGCGGCCTTCGACGAGCCATCGTAAGTAATCACGACATGCTGCCATTCCTTCGGCGTGAGTTCGTTTTTCGCGCATACTTTCAGCCCGCTCTCGGGCCAGCGGTGAATGAGGTGAAGACCGGGGCGGCGCGCCTCGAGATAAAAATCCCAGCCCTGAAAACTCTGCGCGTGATTCAGCCGCGCGAACACGGGCGCGGACGGGCTGTTCGTCGTGACCTTGAGCCAGCCGGCAAAGGAAAATGGCTGCGTGCGTTCGAGTTCGGGACCGCGCGGGAATTGAACAATCGTCGAACCGTTCAAACGCACGCCGTTGTTGGCCAGGCGCGGGTTCACTTCAAAACGGCCCTCCGTGAAATTGCCGACGAGGCCCTCGAGGCTGGTGGTGAAAGTTTTGCGCGCTTCCATGCCCAGCGGAAAAAAATGCGCGGGGACGACGGGCGGCGTGATTTCGATTTCCTCGCGCTCGGGCACCGGCTGTTTCGCAAGCCACTCGCGGAAGAGCGCGTTCGTCGCGGTTTGCGCGCGCAGGTCGGTGAATTTGCGGAAGGCCTCGTCGCTCACGTCGCGCGCGGCCTTGTGTTTCACGTCGGCCTCGGGGTCGGGGATTTCGAGCTTGGGTTCGGCGTTTCCCTGGCGCGTCTGCATCCCGCCGTCGCGGGTGTTATTGAAGTAGGCGTAGAACTGATAGTACTCCTTCTGGCTGATGGGATCGTATTTGTGATCGTGGCATTGCGCGCACTCCATGCTCAACGCCAGCCACGTCGAGGAGGTCGTCTTCACGCGGTCCACAACGTAATCCACGCGGAACTCCTCGGGGATCACGCCGCCCTCGTCGGTCGTGGCGTGATTGCGGTTGAAGCCCGAGGCGATGCGCTGCTCGAGGCTCGCGTT
>JAYVOY010000548.1:0-3668 GCA_043757645.1 Verrucomicrobiota bacterium | reverse complement strand
ATCTCACCGACGCGCTCACGCCCGCGGAGGCGCTGGCGATTCTGGAGCGCCACGCGCCGACGCGCGCCGCACGCGAGGCGGAATTAAAGCGCGACGGTTATCCGGCGTACACGACATCCGCGGGGTGGCTCGGGTATTCGGATGAGAAATTGCGGCGGCTGTGTCGCGAGGCAATCGCGGGCGGGTGGAATCATTTGAAAATAAAAGTCGGGCGCGACCTGCCGGATGACATCCGGCGCGCGACGATCATCCGCGAGGAGATTGGGTGGGAACGCAAGTTGATGATGGATGCGAATCAAGTGTGGGACGTGCCGCAGGCGATCGCGTGGATGAAGGAGCTGGCGCGGTTTGATCCGTGGTGGATCGAGGAGCCGACGAGTCCGGACGATGTGCTCGGGCACGCGGCGATTGCGCGGGCCGTGACGCCGATCGGCGTCGCGACGGGCGAGCATTGTCAGAATCGCGTGATCTTCAAACAACTGATGCAGGCGGGCGCGATTCGCTTTTGCCAGATTGACGCGTGCCGGCTCGGCGGCGTGAACGAGGTGATCTCGGTGTTGCTGCTCGCGGCAAAATTCAACATTCCCGTGTGTCCGCACGCGGGCGGCGTGGGGTTGTGCGAGCACGTGCAGCACCTTTCGATCTTCGATTATCTCTGCGTGAGTGGCTCGCTGGAGAATCGGATCATCGAGTACGTGGATCATCTGCACGAACATTTCGTGGACCCGGTGACGATGCGGCACGGGCGCTACCTGCCGCCGACGCAGCCGGGCTACAGCACGGAGCTCAAGGCGGCGTCGCTGGATGCGCATGAGTTTCCGAACGGCGCGGCGTGGCGCGGGCGGTGATCCGCGCTCCGCCGCCGTCAAGACGCGCCAGACGAAATCCTTGGGCGGGGGAATTGACGGCCGGGGAGTTGGGAACAGGGGATTTCATTCCCGCGCCCGCGATTCCCCCGCCCTATTTCTTGCGACCAAGTCCCTTGCGCGGAGTTTTGCACTCCACCGCCCGCTTGCCATCGGAAATTTTTCGCGGTACCTTGCCGCCTCGATTTACCCAAATGGACACGTCGGCATACGCGATTGGGCAGGCGGTTTTTATCCGGACAGACATCCCGGATTTTGCGGAGGAGTCCATTCCCTTCAAGAATCTCGAGGAGATGGTGCGCATTTGCTCGGAGCCGCGCGATAATCTCACGCTCGAAAAAGTGATCATCTACAGCATGGTGAACAATGAGCCGTGCGCGCTGACGCTGGGCTTCGTCTCGGCCACGATGGGACAGCGACCGGGGAATTTGCAGGAGTTCGGCGGATAATTTTCCCGCACCCACGCCCGCCGTCGCTGTCCCGCGCGACTCAACCGATTCGGAGGTCTGTGAAAATCCGCGTCTGCGCCCGCGACGCGATCACCCGCGCCAACGGTGTTACTCCCTCACTCTTCAGCGAAGCCCGCAAAACCGCCTCCTTGCCCGCGCCCGACGCCAGCACCCAAACTTCCCGCGCCGCCGCGAGCGCCGCGTAGCCAAGCGTGAGCCGCTGCGGCGGGGGCTTCACCGCGACGACGCTGCGAAAAACTGCGGGGCTTTCCAACACCGCGACGGATTCTCCCGGAAACAGCGACGCGACGTGGCCATCCTCGCCCATGCCGAGGAACACCCAATCCAACACCGGTTGTCCACCCGCCGTCGCGCCGGCGACCGCGCGCAACTCCGCCGCCGCCTGCGTCGCCGCCGCGTCGGGACTCAGCTCGCCGCGAATCCGATGAATGCGCGGCGGCGAAATTCCCAACGGCCGCAGCAGCAATTCCGCCGCAACACCATAATTACTCTCCGCATCATCCGGCGGCACGCAGCGCTCATCGCCCCAGAAGAAATCCACGCCCGCAAGTTTCTCGCCAAGCGCCAGCGCCTGCCGCGTCACTTCGGAAAAAAATCTCCGCGCGACGCGCCCGCCCGACAGCGCCACGCAGCACGATTGTCCGCCCGCCCGCCGCGCCGCGACCGCCGCGAGCCACGCGGCCGCGACGGCACGCGCGAGTTCCGATTCGTTGGCGAAAATCTCCAATTGAAAACGCGACATGACGCCGGTGTGCCTTGGCGCCGCGCTTCAGCGCGGCGCCAAGATGAGCGGTTGCGGGTCGCGCCACACGTGACCCGATTGCGCGAGCAATTCCTCGGCGGCCATCGGCCCCCACGTGCCCGCCGCGTAAAATTCACGGTTCGTCAGCGCCTTGCCCTCCCAGCCCGCGCGAATGGAATCCACGATGCCCCACGCGGTTTCGACCTCATCGCGCCGGATGAACAGCGTCGAGTCACCCGCCATCGCCTCGAGCAACAGCCGCTCGTAAGCCTCCGGCGTGTAGGCGCCGAACTCCGTGTCGTAGGCGAAGTTCATCCGCACCGGCCGCACTTGCAGGCTGGTGCCGGGAACCTTGCCATTGAACCGCAGCGAAATCCCCTCGTTCGGCTGCAGGCGCAGCGTGAGCGCGTTCGTGTCGAGCTTCGGGCCGCACTGCGCGGCGAACAACACGTTGGGCGTGGGGCGAAATTGAATCCGCACCTCGCTCGCGCTCATCGGCAGCCGCTTCCCGGTGCGCAAATAAAACGGCACGCCGGACCAGCGCCAGTTGTCGAGGAACAGCTTCAGCGCGACGTACGTCTCCACACTCGAATCCGGCTGCACCTTCACTTCCTGCCGGTAACCGGGCACCGGCTGCTTGTCGCTTTGGCCCGCAAAATATTGGCCGCGGACAATTTGCTTCGCGACATCGCCCGCACGAATCGGTCGGATTGACTTCAGCAGCTTCACTTTTTCATCGCGGATCGATTCCGAGTGCAGGCTCACCGGCGGCTCCATCGCGACAAGCGAGAGCACCTGCAACAAGTGGTTCTGCACCATGTCGCGAATCGCGCCCGACTCCTCATAATAGCCACCGCGCCCGCCCACGCCGAGCTTCTCGCTCACCGTGATTTGCACGTGATCCACCGACTCGCGCTGCCACAGGCGCTCGAAAATCGAGTTGGAAAAACGGAACATCAAAATGTTCTGCACCGTTTCCTTCCCGAGATAATGGTCGATGCGGTAGATCTGTTTTTCGTGACAGAACCGCGTGAGTTCATTGTTCAGTTTCGTCGCGCTCGGCAAATCCTGGCCGAACGGTTTCTCCACCACGACCCGCTGCCAGCCGTCCGCCTGCTCCTCTTTCAGCAACAACCCGGCGTTGTGCATGTGCTCGACCACGTCGCCAAATTGCGTCGGCGAAATCGCCAGGTAACACAGCAGATTCCTCCGCAACTGCGGATGCCCGAACCCGGTCAGAATGCCCTCCAATCGCTGATAAGTCGCGGCCTCGTTGAAATCGCCCTGACAGTAAAACAGATTCGCGGCGAACGCCTCCCACACCGCCGCATCCACGGGTTTCGTGCGCGAAAACTGGTGCAGCGCCACGCGCAACTCCTCGCGGAATTCGGCGTCGGTTTTCCCGCGCCGCGCCACACCCACCACCCGAAACGGCGTTGGCATCTGCTTCTCCGCGAGCAGGTGATACAGCGCGGGAATCAGCTTGCGCGCGGTCAGGTCGCCGCTCGCGCCGAAGATCACAATCGAACACGGTTCGAGGTTTTTGCGCCCGTCATCCAACCGGCACGCCATCAACTCATCCAACTGATT
>JAYVOY010000547.1:0-3681 GCA_043757645.1 Verrucomicrobiota bacterium | reverse complement strand
GCTACGCCGCGCACGCCACCTTCGCGAGCCTCCCGGAACGTTGAAAAAAGCGTGAAAAAGCCACTAAAGCCGTTGCCGTTATCTGTCGATAAAACGGTCAGCTACAGACCAGCCAGTTGGAACCGCCACCAAATTTTAGAAGACGTTATGCAAATCAATACCAACTACCACTTCAGTCCGGTCCACCGCGTCGGCGAGTCCAGCCCGGCCGCATTCGCCGCCGCTTCCGCGCCCGCGCCCGCGCCCAACACCGGGGATGTCGCCTCCTTCGCCGCCACCCAGCGGCTCTCCGAAGCGCTCGCCCAGACGCCCGACATTCGCGCCGACAAGGTCGCCCGCGCCCGGGAACTGGTGCGGCAGAGCGATTATCCGCCCGAGGAAATGGTCCGCAAAATCGGCAACCTCATCGCGGGTCACCTCGACAAGTAACGTTGACCGCCACCGGCGCCTGCCATGCAAAACCAAGCCACCCCTTGGAACTCGTATCGTCAAGTCGCCGCCCGCACCGCACCGCCCGGGCAGCTCGTGTTGATGCTGTTCGCGGGGGCCATTCGTTTTTTGGAACAGGCCAAGATCGGATTCGCCCACGAGGATCCGCTCGAGTTCAACCTCACCATCAGCAACAACGTCATCCGCGCTCAGGACATCATCAACGAACTCAACCTCTCGTTGAACCTGCGCGAGGGCGGGGCCTTTGCCGCCAACCAACGCCGCCTCTACAACTATCTGGACTGGCGGCTGCAGGAGAGCAACCAACACAAAACCCAGGCGGGCATTGACGAAGTCATCTCCCGCCTGACCGTCCTGCGCGACGCCTGGGCCGAGATGCTCCGCACCTTCAACCCCGGGGGCGAATCCGCCGAACCCCACCGCGCCTTCGCCGAGGCCAGCGCCTGAACCGGCCCCGCGTCATGACCGCGCGCGACCACCTGACGCAACTCTACGCCCACTGGCGGCGGCTCACCGAGTGCGAGACCGAATCCATCCGCGCCGATGCCTGGGAACGCCTCGCCGAAATTCACCGGCAAAAATCCGCCCTCCAGCAGGACATCATCGCCGCCACCGAACCCTTCGACGCCGAGTTCGCACGCCTCCGCGCCACCGCCCCCGCCGCGGAAAATCCGTTCCGCAAAACCGTCGCCGAACTCATCCTCCTCGAAGCCCGCAACGCCGAAATCCTCTCCGCCAAGCGCGCCGCCGCGAAAGCCGAGCGCGCGAATCTCGACCGCACCACCACCACGCTCCGCCACGTCGCCCGCTCCTACGGCCACCCCATCGGCTCCGTCTGGCACAGCTACTCCTGACCCTTGTGGGAGCCGACGTGAGGAGGCGCGCTCTGTCTGTAGGAGCCGACGTGAGGAGGCTCTAACCTTCCCCAGAACCCACCGGGAACCTCGGACCGTCAAAAAAATTTCCGGGCGAAGAAAAAGTTAGAATCTCGTGACCTCGACTCCCACAACGCAACGCCGCCCCTCCCTCGCGTGCGAACCGGCGGTCACCCGCGACTCGCCGCAGCATCCAGCACCCGCCGCACGGTTTGCACGAGGTCGAGATTGTCAAACGGCTTGGAAACAAAATCCGCCGCGCCCAGGGATTTGGCCCGGCGCGCTTCCTCCTCGGCATAACCGCCGCTCAACACCACCACCGGCAACCGTGGATTTCGCGCGCGCAATTTCGCCATCGCCTCCCAGCCGCTCATGCCCGGCAAATTGAGATCCATCAACACCGCGCCGATGGGGGTCGTCGCCGCCGCATATTTTTCCACCGCCTCCTCGCCGCTCCCCGCCGTGATGATTTGGTAGCCGCGGTAACTCAGCACCGCGCGCATCAACATCCGCAGCGAGGATTCGTCGTCCACCACCAGAATCGTTTCGGTTCCCTCCACACTCCCGCCGGTCGCGACCCATGGCGCGCTCGTCTCCGCGCCCGGCGGGCCCTCGGCGGGCTGAACGCGCGGCAGAAACATCCGAAATTCCGTGCCCACGCCCGCGCGCCGCTCGACCTCCAGCCAGCCCCCGTGGCCCGCGCAAATATTGTCCGCAATCGACAAACCCAATCCGCCGTTCTTCGCGCCGTCGAGTCCATCCGACGCGCGCGCCGTCAACGCCCCGAGCGCGGCGACCGAATGCCCCGGCCCCAACCCCGCCACGGCCAGCGCCACAAAATCCCCCGCCCCGCCCGCTTTGGGCGGTTGTTTCGCCGCGACATTTTCCACGCGAATGACGATTTCCCCCGCGCGCGAAACCGCCTCGCGCGCGATCAAACACAGATTGAGCAACACCTGCAAAATCTGGTTCCCATCGCCCCGCACCGGCCACAACCCCTCCGCTGGCGGCGCCAGCCGCACGTTCGCGTCCGTCCCCAGACTGCGCCGCAACAGCGCGAACACCTCCGCCACCCAGCCCCGCAAATCCATCGGCTCCAACCGCGGCGCCGCCTGACTGCTAAACGTCTGCAATTTGCCGACCAAGTCCGCGCCGCGCCGCGCGCCGGCCTGCGCCAACTCGAGGTTCTCGCGCAACCCCGCCGGCAATTCCACCGCCGTCCGCACCAAATCCAGATGCGCCAAAATCGCGGCGAAGAGGTTGTTGAAATCATGCGCCACCCCGCGCGACAGCAGACTGATCGCGCGATTCTTGTCCGCCTGAAACATCGCCGTGTCCGGCGTCGCCACGGGTCCGGCCGGCGCGCGAAACACCGCGAGCGCCAGGCGCTGGCCGTTGACCTCCACCGTGCTTGCCACCGTCGTCAGCGGCACCGCGGCACCGTCCGCGCGCCAGGCCGTCAGCTCCAATGGACGCCCCGGAGTGCCTGCCATCGCGGACCGAAAAACCGCCAGCAACGCCGGCGTGTTCGCCAGCAAGTGCCCGTTCACCTCCGCCCGCGCCAGTCCCAGCATCTGCGCCAGCGCCTCGTTACACATCACCACGCGACCCGCCTCATCCACCGCCAGTGCGCCGTCGGACACCGCCTCGACCAAACCTTTCCACCCCGCCGTCAGCTCCCCCGCGCCGGCCCGCAGCCGCGACACATCGCGACCCAGCAACAAGAAACCATCACTGCCCGCCGTCAGCGAAACCACCATTGCCTCGAGCCATCGCAGCCGCCCGTCGCGATGCAGGAATGGTTGCTGCAACTGCAATTCCCCGCACTCGCGCAGCGTGACCGCCTGCAGCGCCGCCTGCGGATGAAACTCCACCGGAGCAAACCCCCACCAATTCTTCCCGATCGCCTCACCCGCCGAATAACCCGAGAAACGCTCCGCACCCGCGCTCCAACCCGTCACGCGGAAGGTGGGACCCAGCGTGGCAATCACGCCGGCCACCGAGTTGAAATATGCTTCAGGGAAACTCACCACTTGTTCGGCCGGACTCTCTTCCCGCTACTCACCGCGTCAAGCCGGAAAACCCGCGCAAACCCGGGCGGGGCGCATTTTCACACTGCCCCGGAAGGACGCCCGCCCGTCGCGCCGCCGTCCCGGCGGCTCACGGCGTGAGCGGTCCGCGGGGGCGGCCCCACTGCGGCTTCCGGCACCCGCAGTCGGCCAGCGCCGCACGCGGACCCAAGTTCGGGGCGGCGCGGCGCGGACCGCTCACGCCCTGAGCCGCCGGGACGGCGGCGCGACGGTCGGACGTCATTCCAAAACAGTGTCAAGCTGCGCCCCTCATTCGCTCCATGAAA
>JAYVOY010000546.1:0-3685 GCA_043757645.1 Verrucomicrobiota bacterium | reverse complement strand
TTACGGTTTAGGCGGCGGGGCACACGCGCGTTTTGTGGGCGCTGCGCGCCCATTCTCTGCCGCGGAGCGGCGTCGGAGAAAATTAGCCGGGGGCCAGCGAGCGGATGCGAGCGCGGCCCCCGGTTTGACGCGTGCGCGAAGCCCTGCCCCGGAGGGGCTCCGGAGGACCATCGTTCCCGCGACGCGCCGGATTTTTTCTCCGATGCCCCTCCGGGGCAGCAGGATTTTCGCGCGGCGGACCGGGGGCTGCGCGCGCATCCGCTCGCTGGCCCCCGGCTAATTTCCTGCGGCGTCCCTGCGGGACTTCAGCCCCGCCGCGCCACCGGGAATTCCCGAAAGGCATTACGGCTAACCTCCGCCCACTTCGCTCGCACCTCACCACACCGCACCCCACGCCCCAAACCTCCGATTAGATTGATTTCAAAATCCCCCCGCCGCAGTTTCGCACCATGTTCTCGCGATCATTTCCCCTTCTCTGCCTCACCGTTTTCACGATGCTCCGCGCCCTCACGCCCGCCCTCGCCGCGCCGAAGGAGCGCTGGGTTTACGCGCCCGCAAATTATCAGGTCAACGAGCAGGCCGACCGCATCATCGCGTTGATGAAGCGCGCGCAGGCCGCGGGCTACACGCACTTCCTCCTCACCGATTCCAAATTCTCGCGCGTGCCGACGCTGCCGAAACATTACTTCGCCAACGTCGCCCGCGTCCGCGCCGCCGCGCGGGAACTCGGCCTCGAACTCGTCCCCGCGCTCTTCGGCGTCGGCTACTCGAACGATCTCCTCTCCAACGATCCCAATCTCGCCGAGGGCCTGCCCGTGCGGGACGCGCTCTTCGTCGTGAAAAATTCCGTCGCGCAACACACGCCCGAACCCGCCGTCGCGCTCCAGGACTCCGCGCTCGCGAATCGCAAGGCGTGGGGCTTCATCGACGAATCGCTCGTCTCCGAAAACGGCGCGCTGCGCAGCGGCCCCACCGAAGGAAACGCGCGCCTGAGCCAGAAGTTGCAGGTGCAACCCTTCCGCCAATATCACGTCTCGGTTCGCCTCAAGACCGCTGATTTCAAAGGCGGCCACGCCGAGATCAAGGCCATCGCGGGCGGCGGCGCGCAGCTCAACCACACGTTCCTCCACGAGCAGCCGACGCAAGATTGGCGCACACACCACGTCACGTTCAACTCGCTCGAACACTCCGAGGTGCAGCTCTGTTTCGGCGTGTGGGGCGGACACAAAGGCACGCTCTGGTGGGGCGAACCACGCCTCGAGGAATGCGGCCTCGTCAATGTTCTCCGCCGCCCCGGCGCGCCGCTCATCGTGAAAACGGAGGCGGGCAAGTTGCTCAAGGAAGGCAGCGACTTCGCCAGCGTCGCCGACCCGAAGCTCGGCCACGTTCCCTACGCCGGCGAATTCGAGCCGTGGCACGACGCCCCGCCGTTGCGCGTGCGCGGCCTCGCGGACGGCACGCGCCTGCGCGTTTCCTTTTTTCATCCGCACCTGATCAACGAGGGCCAGATGTGCGCGTGCGTGAGCGAACCCGCATTTAACGCGCTCCTCCAGCGCCAGGCCGGCGATGTCCACAAGCTCTGGTCCGCGCCCGGTTACATGATGAGCCACGACGAATGGCGCGTGCTGAACTGGGACGCCGCCTGCCAGTCCCGCCGCCTCACGCCCGGCCAAATCGCCGCCGACAACGTCCGCACCTGCACGGGCATTCTCAACACCACCGCCCCCGGCGCGCGCGTGTTCGTGTGGAGCGATATGTTTGATCCGCACCACAACGCCCGGCCCAATTACTACCTCGTGAACGGCGACCTCACCGGCTCGTGGGAGGGCCTCGCCAAAGACGTGATCCTCGTGAATTGGAATTCCGGCAAGGCCGCCGCGAGCCTGAAATTCTTCGCCGACCGCGGTCACCGCCAGTTGATCGCCGGCTACTACGACGGCCCGCTCGCCAACACGCGCCAGTGGCTCGACAAAACCAAAGGCGTCCCCGGCATCCTCGGCGTGATGTACACCACGTGGAATTCCAACTACTCCCAACTCGAAGCCTTCGCGAAAATGCTGGAGGAAACGGGGTTTTAAGCCGTAACCGTGCAGTCGCAGTGGCGCGGTTCCTCAACGCAGAGTCGCAGAGAGCGCCAAGGAACGCAGAGATTGACTTCCCAGCGGGTTCACCATTGGGGTGGTTCTTCCCACGTCATCTCCGCGTCTCTCTGCGCGTCCGCACCGAGGCAAGGGGGACTCACTTTCCGCCCGCTCCGCCGACTCACGAGGCAGCCCCAACGTCGCGGGGAAGTGCGGTGCGCCGCTGGCACAAGCAATTCACCCGCGTTCACCCACACTGCGCCTGCTGCCGCAGCGCGTGATCCACCAGCACCAGCGCGGTCATCGCCTCGACCATCGGCACGGCGCGGGGGAGCACGCAGGGGTCGTGGCGGCCGCGGCCTTTGAGGGTCGTGTTTTGCAGCGCGGTGTCCACGGTGTCCTGCTCGTGCATCACGGTGGCGACGGGCTTGAAGGCGACGCGGAAATAAATCGTTTCGCCGTTCGAGATGCCGCCCTGGATGCCGCCGGAACGATTGCTCGTCGTGAAGACGCGGCCGTTCTCCGCGCGGAACGGATCGTTGTGCTGGCGGCCGGTGAGGCGGATGCCGTCGAAGCCCGAGCCGAGGTCGAAGCCCTTGGTCGCCGGGAGACTCAGCATCGCCTTGGCGAGATCGGCCTCGAGGCGGTCGAAGACGGGTTCGCCCCAGCCGGGCGGCACGCCGCGCGCGAGGCCGAGGATGAGGCCGCCCACGCTGTCGCCGTCTGTGCGCGCGGCCTCGATGCGCGCGATCATTTTCTCCGCGGCGGCGGTGTCGGGGCAGCGGACGATGTTGGACTCAACCTGCGCGAGGGTGATTTTTTCCAAATCAATTTCCGCCGCGATGTCCTGCACCTGCGTGACGCACGCGAGGATTTCCACGCCGAACCGCTCTTGCAGAATTTTCTTCGCGACGGCACCGGCGGCGACGCGGCCGATGGTTTCGCGCGCGCTGGTGCGGCCGCCGCCCTGCCAATTGCGGATGCCGAACTTCGCCTGATACGTGTAGTCGGCGTGCGACGGGCGGAACTTCGTGGCCATTTCCGAGTAAGCCTCGGAGCGCTGGTCCTCGTTTTTCACCATCATGGAAATGGGCGTGCCGAGCGTGCGGCCCTCGAAGGTGCCGGACAAAATCTGCACGGTGTCGGATTCCTTGCGCGGCGTGACGATGCTCGACTGGCCGGGGCGGCGACGGTCGAGGTCGGGCTGGATGTCCGCCTCGGTGAGTGCGAGCCGCGGCGGGCAGCCATCAATGACGACGCCCACGCCGCCCCCGTGGGATTCGCCCCAAGTGGTGATGCGAAACAAATGTCCGAACGTGTTGCCCATGCGCGCAGCGTGCGGGAAAGGGGGGGAAGTATGAAGGAGGAATTATGAAGTATGAAAGCAGCGGGGAATGGCGAATGACGAAATCAGCATGACGAAATGCAAAGGTGGGGCGGCGTTGGTCGCGGGAAAATGTTTTTGGGGCCACGCTGGCTTGGGTGAGTCTGGTTCCCGCAAAATTGTAAGAGCCTGTCTGAAAATGCGGTGGAGCGCGGCTGTGTCGCAGACCAGCCGCAGCCACCAGCTCCACCCGGACGCCGCACCCATGAGTCTGTGCTGC
>JAYVOY010000545.1:0-3686 GCA_043757645.1 Verrucomicrobiota bacterium | reverse complement strand
GGGAGGCGGATGCCGTTGGCGAGCAGCTCGCCCGCGACCCCTGTTTGCGCGGGTGCGGCGGGAGCGGACGCCGCGCGCAGGGCTGCGGGGAAGCACGCGGGGAGGACGCTTGTGGTGAGGGTGGTCTGGAGGAAACGGCGGCGGTTCATGGTGGCGTGGGGTGCAGCGTCGCTCATCGACGCGGACGGGCGCGGGGAAATTTCAACCAAGAAAAAAGATTGGCACACGAAACACACGAAAGAAAAAGGCTCTGAGCCGAAAGTTTACAATTGCCGGAGCGCCGCCGTCTCGGCGGCTCACGGCTCGGCCCATCCAGATCGGCCACCCACGCCGTGACTTCGGTCTCGCCGTCAGGGTCTCTGGTGGACACCGGACCGGGTCCACACCATCGCCGTTTGAACGGCGGGAGCCGCCGAGACGGCGGCGGTCCGCAGCCTGGGCACGCCTGAGTCATCGCGGGTATTTCATGGCTGGGTGAGTTCCAGCAAAAAAATCCCATCCCGATTCGCGCCTTTGTTTTCGCGTGTTTCGTGTGTTTCGCGGGCAAATCCGGCTGCCCTGCTTGGGGGCAAACAAAAAGCCCCGGTTCAGCACCGGGGCCTTTGCGAATCAAATTCAGCGGCGGGAATTATTTCATCCGCTCGAAGGTCTTTTGCAGAATCTGCCAGTCGGCGAGGTCTTTCGTTTTCGCGCGGTGATTGGCGACGATTTCGGCCTCGAGCGTGTTCTTCGAGGCCCGTTTGTTTTGGTAGAAGATGCCGAACTTTCCGGGGAACGGAACGTCGGCGAGTTTGTAGGCGGCCATTTCATCGGTGACATCGTGCTCAGGTCCGATGAGTTCGAATTTGCCGCCCTTGCGCGGGTTCGAGTTATCAAAGGCTCCGGCGTAGAACTCGATGCACTCGCTGAGGCACTCGATGAAGCTGAAGCCGGGATGATCCATCGCGGCTTCCATCATCTGGAGGACGTGGTTGGCATTCGTGTGCGTCGTGCGCGCGACGAACGTGGCGCCGGCGGCGATGGCCTGCTTCAGCGGATTGATCGGTTGATCCACGGAACCCCACGCGTCGGTCTTGCTCTTGAACCCGATGGGCGAGGTCGGCGAGGTCTGCTTCTTGGTGAGGCCGTACACAAAATTATCCATGACCACGTAGGTCATCTTGATGTTCTTGCGCGCGGTGTGGGTGAAGTGATTCCCGCCAATCGAGAAGGCGTCGCCATCACCGCCGAACACGAACACGTGCAAATCAGGACGGCTCAACGAAACGCCGCTCGCGAACGGCAGCGCGCGTCCGTGAATGTAATGCGCGCCGTGGGCCTGCACGAAATACGGGAAGCGACTCGAGCAGCCGATGCCCGCGATGGTGGTGATCTTTTCGTGCCAGATTTTGCGGCGCTCGATCAGTTTGAAATAGAGCGCGAGCACGGAGAAATCACCGCAGCCGGGGCACCACGTCGGGTGATCGGCGGCGGTGTCTTTCTTGGTCAGCCCCTTGCGGTCGGCGTCGGGAATCGGCGTCACCGGCTCGGGCGCGGTGCGGGTCGTGCGGGGGAGAACGGCGTTCGGAAAGGCGAGGGTCGTCATGTTATTGCGAGTGGTTTCGAGGAGTTAAAATGCTTTCAGGCTTCGCCCTGTTGGATGGCCTGGGCGAGGGTGCGCGCGCGGTCGAGAATTTCCTTCACCTTCCACGTGAGGCCGTCGGTTTTGGTGATGCTGCGGATGCGCGGGTCGCAGTAGCGGCTGCGCAGGATGGCGGCGAGCTGGCCGTGGCCGTAGAGATTTTCATCGTTCAACTCGACCACGAAAATGTGGTGGAAATTGCGGAAGGATTTCTCGAGGCCGTTGGGCAGCGGATTGAGATGGCGCAGGTGCAGCGCGGAGAACGCGTCGCCCGTGCCGCGGGCGCGATCGACGGCTTCGCGGAGCGGACCTTGCGCGCTGCCCCAGCCGACGAGCAGGACTTGGCCTTCTTCCGCGCCGTAGATTTTCGGCACCGGCAATTCCCACGAGAGCGCGCGCAGCTTGTTGCGGCGCTTGGCGTTCATCTTCACGTGCAATTTCGGCGAGCCGGTGGGGTGGCCGAGTTCGTCGTGTTCGAGGCCCGTCACCACGGGATATTTGCCGCTGGCGACGCGTGTGCCGGGCGCGAGATGGCGCGTGACGCCATTCTCCGCTTCGAGATCGTAAGGCTTGTGATCATGCACCGGCGTCAGGTCCGGCGAGATGTCCTGGCAAACCGCTTTCAAGTCGGGTTCGTCGAACGCCTCGATGCGCGTCGCGATGCCCTGATCGGTCAACAGCATCACCGGCGTGCTGTATTTGCGGGCAATGTTCACGGCCTCAATCGCGGTGTAGAAGCACTCCTCGACATTCGCCGGCGCGATCACCACGCGCGGGCTGTCGCCGTGGCCGCCGAAGCACGCGATGTTCAAGTCCGATTGCTCGATGCTCGTCGGCATTCCCGTCGAAGGCCCGCCGCGTTGCACGTCCACCACCACCAGCGGAATCTCCGCCATCACCGCCCAGCCAATCGCCTCGGTCTTGAGCGAAATCCCCGGACCACTCGAACCCGTCACCGCGACGCGCCCGGCGTAACTGCCGCCAATCGCCATCGACACCGCGGACAACTCGTCCTCGCACTGCATGAAAATCCCGCCGTATTTCGGCAGGTCGCGCCGGAGCAACTCCATGATGTCCGACCACGGCGTGATCGGATAACCCGCGCCGAACCGCACGCCCGCCGCGATGAGGCCGTAGGCCAGCGCCTCGTTGCCGTTCATCACGATTTGCGCGCGCCCCTTGGCCTCCGCGGGGAAGAATTGGTACGTCTTCAGCAGGTTCTCGAGGCTGTGATTGTAGCCCGCGTTGAAGCACGTCAGCGCGTTCGCCACGACGCTCGGGTCTTTGCCCGTGAACCGTTCCTCGATCAACTTCGTGAGCTTCGGAATGTTCAGGTCATAAATTTTCGCGAGCAAACCGAGCGCGTAAATATTCTTCCCCTTGTCGCGCCCCGTGCCGCCGATGGCCTCGACAGTGAGGCCGGAAATTTGCACGCCCACATGGCGATACGTGTCCATCCACTCCGGCTTCGGCTCCACGTGATCCGAATCATAAAGCACGATGCCGCCGAGCTTCAGCGAGTTGATGTGGTCCTCGTAACTGTGCTGATAAAACGCGAGCAACATGTCCGCCTCGTCGCCCGAACTCAGCACCTCGCCCGAGCCGACGCGCACTTGGAAGATCGACGGCCCGCCCGAGATCGTGGACGGGATCGTCATGAAGGTCATGACCTCCTGCTCGCTGCGGCCAGCCAGCCGCGCGAGGAAACCGCCGATGGCCTGGATGCCGTCCTGCGAGTTGCCCGCGATGCGGATGATCGCCTCGTTGATCTTGGTCAGCTTGGGTTGGTCACCGGGCGCGGTGACACTGGGGGAGGTGTCGCTCATGAAAAAAGTTTCGTTCGATCGTTGAAATTCAAATTTGCAAAACGGCCTTCGACTCTTCAGCCCCGCGGCTGAATTCACACTAAGGACCAGCAAGGCTAGCCGCCGCGTCAAGGGAGTCAAAGGGATTACCACAACTTTAATCTGCTCAGAAAGAGTGGGTTGTGAATCAGTGGATTAGCGGGTGTTGCGGTGGTCGGGCGCGCGATTAGCAGCCTTAATTTCCGGGTCCGCTCGCACCC
>JAYVOY010000544.1:0-3694 GCA_043757645.1 Verrucomicrobiota bacterium | reverse complement strand
ACGTTGAGCGCGGCGGCGGTCTCGGCGTCGTTTTTGATTTCGTTCGGCAGATTGCGGAAGCCGGTGATGACGCCCTTGATCATCGTCGTCTCGAAATTTTGCTTCGCGGCAATCGCGGTGAGCACATTGCCGAAGGCCGCATCGAACGGCGTCGCGGAAAACTCCGCGGCGAGATTGACGCCTGCGGTGAGCTGCTCGGCGGTGAACTCCTTCGTCTCCTTGCCCCACGTCACCTTGGCTTTCGCGCCGGTGAGGTTTTTCACTTTGAGCGTGAAGCGGTTCAAATCCTGATTGAACGGGAAGAACGGCGCGATGCTGCGGGTGCCGCTGGAATTCTTCGCGTCGCCGTCGAAGCAGAATGGGTAGCGCGTGCTCTCGAGTTCCACGCCCGCGCCCGCTTTGCCGAGAACCTTGTGACCGTCGGTCGCGGTGGTCGCGCCGTTGAGATCGACGGTGATTTCGCCAATGTTGCCATCCACGCCGAGGCCCTTGAGGAACGCGTAGGCCATGATGAGGTGCCCGTTCGGCCCGGGATGGAAACCATCGCGCCCGCACACATCGTAGGCGTCACCGAGGCTGGCCTTGGCCTGTTTCATCGCGTCGATCATCGGCTGGTGAACATCGGCCCAACCTTGATTGAACTCGGTCGCGAGCTTGCGCCCGATCGCGCCGAGTTGGGCGAGATTGTTGTTGTAACCATCGGCGGAATTGCCCGCGCCGAAGTTCGCGCGCGGGCCGAAATATTTCGTGTCCACCGCGCCGGGCGTGCCGACGACGACGTGCTTCACGCCCGCGGCGACGAGCTTCTTCACGACCAGCCTCATGTTGTTCTCGTAATTTTTCCCGACGCCCTCATCGAAGGGCCGGTAGCCGCCGTCGTTCATGCCGTAGCACGTCGTGGCGACGGTGGGCTGGAAGGCCGCGAGATCGTTCTCGAGACGACCGGCAAAGCCGCTCGCAGTCTCGCCGCCCCAGCCGAATTGAAAGCACTTGATGTCGTTGCGCCCCGTGCAGGCGACGAGGTAGGCCTCCATGAATTTGCTGTAGAGCTTCTGCTCGGTGATCGAGTCGCCAATGATCGCGACGCGCGCCTCGGGCGGCAGCGCAGTGGCGGCTTGGGTGGAGGGCGTGGGTGAAGTGACGAGGCCCGCGAGGAGCAGCGCGGCGAGCGCGGTGGAGGAAAACTTTTGTTTCATGGGCGGAGTTCGATGGCGGACGGGGGGCTTTATTCAATAGGCTCGCGGCGGGGGGAGCCGGAAGGAGTTCCCCGAATCATGGGCATTAGTTATGGGGGGAATTCGTAAAAGGTTTTTGATCGGGATCGTGTTTTGACTTTTCTTCGCGCGGTGGTTTGTCGCAGTGTCGGTCATGCATCGCTTACGAAATGGGATTTTTCTTCTCGGTTTGATTCTGTGTAGCAGTGGTTTTGCAGCCACTACGACGGTGGGGATTTATGTGGGGAACAATCATTTTCCCGGCATTCCGGGGCACGATTTGCGCGGGTGCATCAATGACGCCAACTTGTATGCGCAGGGGTTCCAGACGGCGGTGGGCGGGGTCGAGGGACACGTTTTGAGCGATGTGTCGAAGGGGGATTTTCTGAACGCGATGCAGTCCGCCATCGCGCGGTGCAAGGCCGGGGAAGTGGGGCGGATCATCATCGCGGTCTCGAGCCACGGCACCTCGGCCCCGAATGCCGGAAGCAGTGGCGGCGCGATGCAGGGGATCGTGTTCTCGGATGTGAACGGGACGATGAGCGAGGGGATTTTGTGGGATCGGGAATTCCGGAGTGTGTTGGCCCAGATTCCGGCTTCGGTGGGGGTCGAGTTGTTGCTGGACACGTGTTACTCGGGCGGGGCCACGCGGGCGTTGCTCAAGGCGCGCAAGGTTCTGGGTGGTCCCCGGTATCTGCCGCATCCGAAGTTTAATCCGAAAATCCACGGGATGCCCCAACGGGCGCGGGCCGTGGGCGGGAAGGAGCATATCGCCGAGTGGGCAGCTTCGAGCGAAGACGAGTTGTCGAATGAGGACTTTTTAGATGGGAGATACCACGGGTTGTTCACGTATGTGTGGGTGCGCAATCTCCTACTGCGAACCGGGCAGCCGCGAAGCGCGTTGCTCACGGATGTGAAACGGGAAATCACTGCGGCCAATTACAACCAAAACCCGCAATTACTTCGGCAATGAAAAAAATTCTTTCTCTCGGTTTGCTCTTGGTGGCGGTCACGGGATTTGCTTCAGGGTGCGGCACGACGGCGTCGACACCGACACCGCCGACGCCCCCGGTCCCGCCGTCGCCGCAGTCATCTCTGCTGGATTTGCCAGTGGGACAGTTTTTGGGGAAATAGCGGCGGGTTTGGCCGCGGGAATCGGCGCGGCGAATTGATTCCGAGGCGGGGCGCGGTGGCGAGCGCTGTCGTCGTGATTCACGCGGCGTTTTTTTGTGCGCGTCACGCGGAAATTGCCAGGAAAATTCTGAATAGGTTTCGCGGGGGAAAGTCGGGAGCTAGGCAAAGTAACAGAAAGGAATACGAGAGATGACAGACCAAAACGATGGGCCGACGGTGAGCAATGGATCGCAAGCTTCCGCGGGCGCGGCGCGGAAAGAAAAGACCGGATACGTGATTGGCGTAGTGTCAATCTGCATTGGAGCTCTTGGATGCGGTTGGAGTGTTTTCGGCGGCCTGTGCTGCAATTGGGGAGCAATACCTCTTGGATTCATGGCCATTGTCTTGGCAGTCGTCTCCCTAGTTTTCCTTCGGGGTAAGACAGGCTGGTGGGGACTCGCCCTCGGAATCGGAGCAATCGTGCTCTACTTCATAATGAGCGCCGCATTTCAGGAGGCGGCGACTCAGAATCAACAGAGACAGTTGGACAATATTTTTCACCCCAAGCGATGATGGGAAACCCGAATCTGAACCGGAAAAGGCTGACAATTCTCGCTATCGCGGGAACTGTTAGCTTGCTGGCTTGGCTCGTTGTCTTGGTGAGTCTTGCTTCGGTAAACGATGCCGTGTGGCATGCCGTCGGTCGGTTTAAGCAAATTGTGATGCTCATGGGGCAACCTCCCCATGAGCATTGTTGGCTTTGCGGCATGTCCAGATCATTCCGCAGTATATGCCTCGGCGATCTTCGCCAAGCGATGGCGTATAACGCGATTTCGCCGTGGCTCTTTGGGTTGGCCGTTTCTTGCGCTGTTCTGCCTGTCGGCTTCCTCGTTGTGGAGAGAAGATGGAAGCTCGGACGGAGAACACGCCGAACAAAATTTTCCACGGAATTTCCTCCCGTGCCAGCGTGCGGGCGCGCCGCTGAGAAGCGGTAAAGTTTAGCGTTGGGGGAAGAGGTGGTCGTGGAACTGTCGCTGCCATCAGTCAGGTGGGGCCGCCTGGGCAGCGAGACGAATTGGGCGGGAGCGGTGAATTGCGGTCGGCGCGCGGCTCTGGTAGAGCATGGGTGCCCGGAATTGCCTCGTGTTTTCGTGCGCGCCGCGCGCGGGAAATTGCCGGGAAATTTCTGAATAGGCTTCTTGGGAGGGAAGTCGGCAGTGGGTCCGTTTCACCACGTTGATTTTATGCTGACAATTCCCGGCTCCAGTTCCCGTTTTTGTGACGGCGTTTCGCGCCGGAATTTCCTGCGGATTGGCGCGCTGGGATTGGGCGGGTTGACGCTGCCGCAGATTCTTCAGGCGCAGCAG
>JAYVOY010000543.1:0-3698 GCA_043757645.1 Verrucomicrobiota bacterium | reverse complement strand
ATGGGCGGGAGGACGAATTTTATGCGGATCTGCTGGCGCACCGATCAAGGCGCGGCTCAAGCGGGCGGGCACACTGGTGTTGAATGTGGCCGAGCGCGGTTCAAGCACGCGGGAACGGGTGCTGACGGATGCGCTGAAGCTGGCCACGGAGCGGGCGGCAAAGAAATGGGGCGGCGATAATCTGAAGGCGCGGGCGGTGTTCAACGTGCAGAATCCGCGCATTGAACCGCTGTTGACGGTGTCGGATTATTTATGCTGGGCGGTGCAGCGGGTGTTCGAGCAGGGCGACGTGCGGCACTACAATTATCTGGCCGGAAAAATCCGGCTGGTGGTGGACCTTTACGACCGGGACAAATACGCGGGATCAAGAAATTACTACGACAAGAAGAACCCGTTGACCGCTGGAAATAAATTAGGCCCGCCTGTTACCTGAGCGGCTTTCGCCGCGACGTCATGGAGACGACTTTCAGTAACCGCAGACCTGTGGACGATGTGCGCGCGATAGGCGCACAGCGTCAATGCGTTTGTGGCACGATGGGGCGCAAGGGGCGCATCTCACTTTATTGCAACCCTGCTCATTTGCTCGAAAACGAGCACTTCCTGGCGCCGCTTTCATGGGCCAACGAACAAGTTTGTTCAGCAATTCCAGATGGCCTGCAAGAAACTGAGATGTGCCCGCTGTTTACCGGGCGCAGAATCGGAGATTGAACAATGGAAACCATTTGCATCGAGACGACGGGGGTGAGTTATCTGGTGGCGAATCCGAGCCGGGATTCCATTCTCGCCGCGCCGCCGTGGATGAAACTCGCCGGCGGCGGCGGCGAAACCGAGCGCGACTGGGTCTCCTACAATCTCCAAACCTGGTACGCGCTGCTCAACTGCGGTTTCCGACTCCGCCCCACCGCGAGCACCGGCAACGGCGTCCACCCCGTGCCACTCGGCTTCAGCCGCGTTTACGTGCAGTGCCCCGAAGGCTTCAGCTACGACGCGTGGATGAAGGGCCTCGGCGAAGGCCGGAGCTTTGTGACGACGGGGCCGATGCTGAACGTGAATCCCGGTCGCGGCGCGAAGCCCACCCGGCGCGTCACCGGCGAGGCGTTCAGCGAACAGCGGCTCGCCAGCCTCGAAATTCTCCTCAACGGCGAAGTCGTGCAGCGCCTGACGCCCGCGAACCAGCCGCAGACCCACGGCTCCTTCACCAGCACATTCGCGGCCGATGTCGAGTTCACCGGCTCGTCGTGGCTCGCCGTGCGCTGCATTGAGCATCGTCCCGGCGACCGCTTCCGCTTCGCCCACACCGCGCCGTGGTGGTTCGAGATCGAAGGCCGCCCGCTGCGTCCGAAGCGCGAGCATGTCGATTGGTTCGTCACCCGCACCGAGGAAGAAATCCGCCGCAACACCGGCGTCATCCCGGACGAGGGACTTGCCGAATTCCAAGCCGCCCTCGCCGCGTGGAAGAAGATTCAGGCGACGGCGCAGTGACGGCGCAGCGTGGCCGGGCAGTGCCTTCCGCAGTGTTTGGTGCAAGGAGAGATTTCCAGGGTGCTCAAAGTCCAGAGTTCCGAAGCTCAAAGCTCAAAGCTTAAAGCTCAAGGGAAACACCAAGCACCAAGGATCAGAGCGCACCTCAGTTTTTTGCCAGTGGATTGGCAATTCGTCGCCGTTCTCCCTCACTCCAACCCTCTCCCAGCGGGAGAGATGCATCCCAAGAACCCTGCGTTGCACTGCAGGCATTGTGATCCGGCAGTCGTCCCGACAGACGGCTGCGTCCTCGTCGCGCAGTCCCATTCGCACCCGCGACCTCGCCGCCGTGGTGCTTGAACCCGTTGTTCCTTGGAGTTTCCCTTGAGCTTCTTCCCCGCTCCCCGCCGGCGGCTACGGCGGCGGTTCAGAGTTCCGGCAAACTCACAGCACCTACGGACTCGGCGGCAGGACCGTTCGGAAGCCGGTGATGAAATCGCGGGTGACGTCATCGACGTACAAGCGGGCTGCCACCCGGCAGGAGTCGGACCTGCCGGACCAACTGGCCCCGCGGATCACCCGACGATAGTAGGGGATTGAAAAAGAAGGTCCCCCCGGTCCATGCGGGTCCGTCCCCGGCAAAGTTAAGTAGCTGTCCGCAGCGTACCGGTCCCAGCAAAACTGCCAGATATTCCCCGCCATATCGAAAAGCCCATAGCCATTCGCCGCAAAACTCCCCACCGGACTCGTGTAGGGATAGGTTCCGTCGTTGTAGGCGGGGTGATAGCCAGCGGGAGTCTCAGGCCCCAAGTCGTAGCTGTCGCCGCCGGGGACACTCCCCGGAATGCTGAAGTAATTCGCCTGACTGTGTGAAATCGTGTTTCCAAAGGGGAAACGCAGCCCGCTGGTTCCACCGCGCGCCGCCTTTTCCCACTCCGCCTCCGTCGGCAACCGATACCCCGCCGTCCATTTCACAAAATCATTGTCATAGTTCTCCACGCGCCCGCTGCGAAACACCTCCGTCTGCGCGAGGTCAGTGTAATACGCCGGCACCCGTCCCTCCATCTCGCTGCGCGCATTGCACCACTTCACCATGTCCCACCAGTAGATGAGGTTTTTCCAGATGGCTCGCGCAAGCGGGTAAAGGACATCGCGCCGCCCACCAAAGTCGTCTCCGGCCAGAAGATCACCATCGGTGAGCACGCGCCCGCCACGCCTCGGATGTTTGCCGGGCCGAACGGTTCGGGCAAAAGCATCCTGAAAGCCTACCTGCCGAAAGAGTTGCTGGGCATTTACCTGAACCCGGATGAAATCGAACTGGAAATCCGGCGGCAGGGCTTTCTGGATTTCACGGCCTATGGCGTAACCGCGACGGCTGACGAGGTGTTGTCGTTCTTCAACGGTTCTTCGTTTCTCGCGTCCTCCGGATTTGGCCATGCGACCAGCCAGCTTGGTTTTGCCGATGGTCGGCTGGATTTTTAAAAGGCAGAGGTGAATTCCTATTTCGCGTCCGTAGCCGTTGATTTCCTCCGGCAAAAACTTCTGGCGTCGAAGATTTCGTTCACGTTCGAGACGGTCATGTCGCACGCCAGCAAGGTGGAGTTGCTGGCGCAGGCGCAACGCGCGGGCTACCCCGCTTATCTCTACTTCATCGCGATGGACGATTCTGAGATCAATGTCTCGCGCGTTCGCAATCGCGTGAAGCTCGGCGGGCACTCCGTGCCCGAAGACCGCATTGTATCCCGCTACCATCGTTCGCTTGATTTACTGTTGAACGCAATCCGGCACACAAATCGCGCTTACGTTTTCGACAATTCCCGCGATGCCCGGGACGCAATTGGAACGTGGATTGCGGAAATCACCGAGGGCCGCGAACTCGAACTGAAGTCAGACCAGATTCCGGCTTGGTTCAAGCGGTCGGTTCTGGACAAAATCAAACCGACGACAACCTGATCCGAAACCATGCAGTAGGAGCGCCGCCGTCCCGGCGGCTCACACCGTCCAAACGGGGCGAGTGCGCGGCTTTTCCGCGGCCCCAAAATGCGCCCTGAATAGGGAACCAAAAGCTGGCGTGTGAATGGCCCTCGCGGACTCCCCACGCCGTGAGCCGCCGCGACGGCGGCGGTCCGCCCATTGCGTCGTTACGGCTAACCTGAACATTTCATAGGCGACTGGAAGGCAGGATTTTTTGGCGCAAAATTTCCGGGATCGATCCTCCAGGGAGTCGGAAGGGCTGG
>JAYVOY010000542.1:0-3700 GCA_043757645.1 Verrucomicrobiota bacterium | reverse complement strand
TTGGGACGGGCTTTCAGCCCTCGCGAACTTTGGACACCGTTACCTCCAGGCTGGTATGAGGTCGCGCCGTTGGCGCTGGGGCAGCTTGCCCACGCGGCGGGTCGGCCACTCGCGCGCCCCGGCGTTTTAATCACACCCAATTACGCGGCTGTGAGCGGGCAGGGGGCGATGCAGACAAACTATTTCAAACCGGCCGCCGAGCCATTCTGAAGCTCGGTTGGGCGTCGTCACGAACGCGAAGCGAGATCACAGCTTCGGCGGCAATCCCGCCTGTTGCCGGAAAGGCTTCCCCGCTTGGTAAAGTTGCAGGCGCTTTTCCATTTCCAGCATCATCTCCTTCGGTGCGTTCGCCGCGGCGGCGAGGCGCACGGCCATGACCTGGGTGTTCGCGGCTTCGGTGAAATTCCCCGTCTCGGCGAGCGCGGCGGCGAGGGCGTCGAGGTGCAGCGGGTTTTGATTTTGGGAGAGTTGATTCGCCTTGCGCGCGTATTCCACGGCCTGTTTGCCGTTGCGATGTTGGATGTTCGGATGCGTCGCAAGCACGGTCGCCAGCCCGACGAGCGCGGCGGGCGTCTCGGGCCGCAGGCGCAGCGTCTCGCGGAATTCCGCCACGGCGGCCTCGACCTGCTGTTGGTTCGACAACACCAAGCCCAGTCGCAGATGCGCATCGGGATCCTCGGGGCGCAGTTGCACAACGGCGGCGAATTGCGTGGACGCTTCCGCCAATTTTCCCTCGCGCAGCGCGAGCAGGCCCAGGGCCGTCCGCGCCTCGGCGAGGCCGGGATTGTGGCGCAGCGCGTCGGTGTAGTGCTGCTCGGCCTCCTTCAATTTTCCCTGCGATTCCAAGAGCGCGGCGAAATTAAAATGCGCCTCGGGAAAATCCTGTTTGAGCCGCAGCGCCGCGGCGTATTGCTCGGCGGCCTCGGTGGGGCGGTTCAAATTCGCGAGCGAAAACCCCGCGCCGTTGTAGGCATCCGCGAAACCCGGATTGAAGCGCAGCGATTCGGAAAAACTCTTCAGTGCCTCGGCGTATTGGCCCTGGCGCGAATACGCGTTGCCCAAACTGTTCCAGCCATCGTAGTAGGTCGGGCGGATGCGAATGGCCTCCTTGTAATGTGCCATCGCGTCCGCGACACGATTCTCGCGCATCAGGGCCGAGCCGAGATTGAGGTGCGCGATGTGATTGCCCGTCGTCGCGCGCGTCGCGTGCTCGAACAGCGCGCGGCTGTCCTCCCAGTGCGGCACCTGCAACGCGGCGTCCACGACGCACGCCGCCAGCGCCAGCGCGCCGCCCGCGAGCAACGGCCGGCGCCACTGCGGTCGCGCCGCAAGCACTTCCGCGCCGAGCCAGACGACGACGAGTGCAATGCCCGCGAGCGGAAAATAAACGAAGCGATCCGCCATCGCTTGAATGCCCGCCTGCACGACGCCGATGGTCGGCACGAGCATCCCGAGGAACCAGCACCACCCGACCACGCCCCACCGCGCGCGCCGCGCACCGGCGAGCACCACCGCGCTCACCGCGAGCACCACCAGCGCGCTGCCCGCGACCAGCATCACCGGCCACACGCCGGGGTGCGGGTAAATCACGGAGAAATCCGCCGGCCAAAAAATCTTCCGCAGGTAAGTCGCGTAGGAAACCAGCGCGGTTTGCAACCGCACCGACAACGGCAAAATGTCGCCGGTCAGCAGCGCATCCATTTTGCTGTGACCCAGTACCGTCAGCGCGCTCGACGCGGCGGAGAGCGCGAGCAGCGGCAATTTTTCGAGGATCAATTTCGCGAGGGAAACTTGGGGAAAGCGCGGCGTCGTTGTCGCAGTGGTCGCGGCGGACACAGCCGATTTTCCCGCGCCTTCGCCCGCGGTTTTCAAGCGCCGCAACGGCCAGTAATCCAGCAGCCACAGCGCGCACGGCAGCGTCACGAGCACCGGCTTCGTCATCAAACCCAGCGCGAAAAGCCCCGCCACCAGCGCGTAGCGACGCGGTCCGGGCTTTTGCGCGTGGCGAACGTACGCGCCGATCGTCAGCAGGCCGAAGCCCGTGCTCAGAAGATTTTTCCGCTCCGCAATCCACGCGACGGTGTCCACCTGGAACGGATGCCACGCGAAAATCGCCGCGACCGCCGCGCTGCGCCACGTCGCGCCCGTCAGCCAGCGCAGGCCGAGAAAGAGCAGCAGGGAATTGCCGATGTGCAGGAGGACGTTCACCAGATGATGCCCCGCCGGGTTCATCCCGAAGAGTTCGACATCCACCATGTGCGACAGCCACGTGAGCGGATGCCAGTAGGTGCCCTCGCCGTGGGCCTGCGTGAACGCCCATTGCACGCCCGACCACGTCAGGCCATTGGCGATGACGCGGTTGGTGTACACGTAAAGGTTGTCATCGTAGTCCACGAAATCGTGCCCCACGACGCGGCCATAGATGACCAGCGTGAGCAACACCAGTCCGAGGCAAATGCCCTGAACGCGCTGGGATTCCGTCAATGGGTTCATTAAGAGCGCGCACTCTAGGAACCCGCGCGCGCGGCAAAAGGAAAAAACGGGGCGACCTGCCCGCGAGGGAAAAGCTCCAAGACTCAAAGCTCAAAGCTCAAGGGAATGGCCAAGAACCAATTCGCCAAACGTTAATTCGACGCGACCTCGCGTGGGTGAAGCTTCTGGCACGCAAGGAGCGTCACGGCGGCAATCGTGTCCGCGTGAGCGGGTGCTGGGCGCAGCTCAGTTTATTGCAAGCACGGAAATCCTCTCATTAGCACCCGGCTTCAGCCGGGTGGGGGAGGGACAGAGCGGAGCAAACCGTTTCAACGGTTTGCTCCCGGCCGACGGGTTGGTCCGCAAGAGAAGCCGTTGAAACGGCTTCTCCGTTTCGTCCGCCACAACACCCGGCTGAAGCCGGGTGCTAATGAGAGGCTGCCAGAAACTGAGATGCGCCCCGTCAGCGGGTGCTTGGAACTTGGAGTTTCCCTTGAGCTTTGAGCTTTGAGTCTTGGAGCTTTCCCCTCACTTGGCGCGCAATGCCTTGCCGCTCCCGCACCCCCTCGCCATATTCCGCGCGCGAACGACGCGTTCGCGCTTGTGAGAATCCTTGTTGCCATCACCGGTGCCAGCGGCGCGCTGTATGCCCAGCGCCTGCTCGACAACCTCGACCCCGCCCGCCACGAAATCCATGTGGTGTTGAGCAACTACGCGCACGTCGTGCTCCAACAGGAAATCCCCGCCGGCCTGCGCCTGCCGCCCGGTGTGAAAACGCACGGCTTGAAAAGCATGAGTGTCCCCTTCGCCAGCGGCTCGAACCCGTTCGACGCGATGGTGGTGATCCCGTGCAGCATGGGCACGCTCGGCCGCATCGCGCATGGTTACAGCGAGGACGTGCTCCTGCGCGCGGCGGACGTGATGCTCAAGGAACGCCGCAAACTCATTCTCGTCCCGCGCGAGACGCCGCTGAGTTTGATCCACGTGAAAAACCTCGAACTGCTGCTGCTCGCCGGCGCGACGATTCTTCCGGCCAATCCCTCGTTCTACACGCTCCCGCAAACGGTCGAGCAAGTCGCCGACACCGTCGTCGCGCGCGTGCTCGATCATCTCGGCGTGCCGCAAACGCTCGTCGCGCGCTGGCAGGAGGAGGCGGACTGATGCTCGACACGCTGGTCAAATGGGCGGGCTTCGTGAAGCTCTCGCACACGATTTTCGCGCTGCCCTT
>JAYVOY010000541.1:0-3705 GCA_043757645.1 Verrucomicrobiota bacterium | reverse complement strand
CGTCGGTGACGCCGACGGTGTCCATGTGCGGGGCGAGGAGGATGCGTTGTTTGACGGGGCCGGGCGGGGCCAGGCGCAGGAGGACGTTGGCGCGTTCGGGGAAGACTTGTTCGCAGAGAACTTCGAGGCCGGCTTTGGCGGCTTTGGCGGCGAGGAATTCGGCGACGCGTTTTTCGCCGGCATGGTGGTGGCCCGTGGGAAGGAAGGCCGGATTGACGCTCGCGAGGGCGATGAGGTCGCAGAGGAGGCGTTCAGCAGTGGTCATGCGGGCAAGGTTTTGTTCGGACGCGCCGGGTATAACGACCGGCGGGCCGAGTGTCGAGGTTGCGCTGGGATTCGCCGCGTTTCCCGGTGAAAAATCGTCACCCAGTAGGTAGGACCGCCGCCGTCTCGGCGGCTCAGGGCGTGGGAAGTCCGAGGGGCAAATTGTCCGCGAACTTTTGGTTCACTGTTCAGTGAACCTTTTGAACTGCGGAAAACGCCCGCCTTCGCCCCGTTTGGACGGTGTGAGCCGCCGGGACGGCGGCGGTCCTACTGCATCGTTACGGCTCAGTTTCTTGCCAACATCGAGCGTGAAGCGTCCGCCCGGAGGGACGACAGAAACCCTGGTTCAATGATTCCGCCATCCCCGCGGGACGTGGCCAGATTCACGAACGGCTTGGCCAGAAAGCGAGCCGCGCCGCGGGCGGCTGATTCACCGGGCAAGCGGCACATTGCAAAACGTCAGCGCCGCGATGCCGTTCGCGCCGGTGAGCAGGGTGTCCTGATTCCACGCGATTTCCTTGAGGTAGGTGATTTTCTTCGCGGCGGAAGGTTCCTTCAATTTCAGCGTGAGCACATTTCCGGAGACGCTGCCCGCCGCGACTTGGTCCTTCTCGCCGTCGAGATAAAATTGCCCGGCGAGCGTGTCCGCCCAAAGCACGGGTTGGTCGAACTCCAGCGTGATCGTGTCGCGCGCGGCGTCGGCGAATTTGGCGGTGCGAAGATTGGCGGCGGTGATCGGGCCAGCGGGAACTTTGCCGTAATTGTCCCGCTCCATCAGCGGTTGAATCAGCCGCGCAAATTCCGCCCAGCCCACGAGCGGAAAATGGCAGCCGCCCGGCGGACGCACCCCCAGCGTGGACATCAGGTCCAGCTTCGAGAAAAGCCCTGCCAGCGCGCGTTGTTTCTCGCGCAACAGGTCGCCCGAGCCGTCGCGCCCGCCCATGCTGCACGAGTTCGGCCAGATCTGAAAAACGTAGTAGCGCCCGACGTTCGGGAAGTCTTGTTTCCACGCTGCGGACATCTCGACGAAATAATTCTGATAGGTCTCCCAACCGTAGCCACCCGTCGGTCCATCCGCGCCCTGATCGTTCTCGCCCTGATGCCACAGGATGCCGCGAATGCCGTGCGTCAGCTTCGCCTGCCGCACGCGCCACAACATCCGCCCGTAAATCGTCGTGAGATCGGTCGGGGCCGCGGCGTTGCGCTGATGCTGGTCGATGCGCGTGCCGCCAACCGCCGCGTTGAGCAGGAAGATCGGCATCTTTTGGCTCGCGACCAAACGCTTGGCGAGTTCCATGCCCCACCAACCCAACTCGGCCTTTTCGCCCTTCTGCGCCTTCCACACCGGGTTGCACCACAAGTTACCCGCGTCGCCCTTTTGATTCGGCGACGGCCGCCCGTAGCTGCGAATCCACTCGTGGGTTTCCGGCGGCGATTTCTCGCCCGTGTCGGTCGCGAGCGCGTTGGATTGCCCGTCGATCAAATACGCGTCGCCGCAAACCAGATTCGTCGCGGTGCCCAACACCGTCTCCGCGCCCCCGGTCTTCGCGCCGAACTCCACGCGGTATTTGATCAAGCCCGGCTGGAGTTTGACCGTGAACGCGTAGGCGTTGTCCGCCGCGGGCTTTTGCGTTTCGGCCTTGAAGGGCTTGTCGTCCGCGAAGACGCGGAGGAACACGGAATCCGCGGCCCGCGCCAGCGTGCCGTGGTAAAACAGCGTCCCCTCATTCGCGTCGTCGCGCGCGAAAAACTGATTATCCACCGGCTGCTCGTCCTGCGCCGGAACGCGCCGCACCCACGCGTCCTTCGCGGGTTCCGTGACGGAGATTGTTGCGGTGGCAACAGTTGCCATGCCGCCATTGCTGATCGCCACCCTCACCGTGATTGGGCCGGTGTATTGCGAACGTTTCAGAAGGAGCCGATCCGCGGCGATCTCTTTGATCACCGCGCCGCCCGAGACGCTCCAGTCGTACTGCAATCGCCCCGCGCCCTTGGCCTGCATCGCCGCGAGATTCGCGATCACGGGCACGACCTCGATGGTCGCGCGACCATCCCACGCCGGCGGCGCGCGCAGCGTGAATTCCGGCTCCGCGATCTCCTCCTTCACCGTGATCGCGATGTCCGCGCGCTTCACCTCGCCGGCATACACCGCGCGGAATTGCAGCGTCGCGCGCGCGTCGCCCACCACACGCCCCGCGTCGAACGTGAACGCGAATTTGTCCACGCCCACCACGCTTTCGCGCCCGTCGCGCTGCAAAATCCAAAACACCTTTTGCGCCCCACCCGCCTGCGCCGTGACCGTCGCGCTCTGGCCCTCCGCAACCGTGAGTTGCGCTGCCGACACGGAAAACACGTCGCCCGCGCGCACCAACGGCCCGACGAGCGTTTGCAGCGGCTTTTGATTTTCGTATTGGAGCCGCACCCACTCGGCCGGGCGCGCGACGCGCGACAGCCGCACCTCGTCGAGGTCGCCGATGAAATCGTAGTTGTGATACCAGCCGCCGAGCCA
The DNA here is from genome assembly GCA_043757645.1 of Verrucomicrobiota bacterium. Taxonomy (GTDB): domain Bacteria; phylum Verrucomicrobiota; class Verrucomicrobiia; order Limisphaerales; family BJHT01; genus BJHT01. The sequence continues at coordinate 932 of JAYVOY010000541.1, read as the reverse complement.
GAAGCGCGCGGGGGTTTTGATGTCGAGCTTCGTCGTGGCCTCGCCGTCGAGTTGACCGTTGATGTAAACGCGCCGCGGCCCGTTGCCGTAGGTGTGAACGACGTGAATCCACTCGCCGAGCGGCAGCTGGCTATCGCCCTTCACATCCGAAAAATCGCTGTCGATGCGCAGATGCGACGGGCTGCGCAATTGCATCCGCACCTTGCTGCCGCGGCCGCCGCCCTCGTTGCCCCAGCCGAGGATCGTCACGTTCGGCCGCTCCGCGCGGAACCACGCCTCCGTGCTGTGCGCGCTGCCGGCCGCGGGCAGATTCGGGATTTTGTCGCCGCAGAAAACCCCGGCCTTTCCTGAAAAATGCCGCGCATTTCCGATCATCCCGCGCACGCTCGTCGTGCCGAGATCCTTGGATTCCAGCGTGCCCACTTCATCCGCCACGGTGTCGCCCAAGTGCCACACGCTCGCGTAACCATTCGCCTCATTGAAAACCGCCTTGCCCGACGACTCGCTTTGCGCATCCGGTTTGCCCCAGAACACGCGCAATTCCTGCCGCGCATTGCCGACGATTTTCGGCACGCGCACCCACACCGCCGCCGCGCCGCGCGCGGCGTCCCACTCGTCGATTTGATACGCCAGCGCCTCGCCGTCGCTCGTGGCAAAACGCAGATCCTCGCCGCGCGCCCGCGCCTGCGTGAAATCAAACCACTCCTGGTGCAACCGCACGAGCAGCGGAAAGCCCTCGACTGTCGCGGCGGCTGGCAAGTTCGCGCCGTCCGGTGTGGTGAGAAGGAACATCGAGCCGGAGTGCCGCCACCCGGCGAATGGCGCGGGGATCGGCGCGGCGTTCAGGCCGGACAGCGAGGTGAGCAGGATGGCAATGAGGATGGGCAATTTATGTTTCATGGAGAATGTGTGCGGAAAGTAGGCGGCGATGC
>JAYVOY010000540.1:0-3724 GCA_043757645.1 Verrucomicrobiota bacterium | reverse complement strand
AGCGGCGGCGGGGTGTGTTTGGTTTGGGCCTTTATTCACAGCCCTTCCGACGCGCTTCCCGCCCCTCCGTTCAATCCCACTATGATTTTTTCAGGCTAATGCCTTTCGGGAATTCCCGGTGGCGCGGCAGTCAGCACCCTCACGTCCGCTCCGACAGTGCCTTCACGCCCCCCTTCCGCCCCCCCCCGCCCTTGCCTTTGCCCGGCTTGGGATTCCCATACTTCCCGGCCATGACCACCGCTGCCCATTTCACCCACAATGACCGGCTCAGGCGTCAATCCCGATAATGAGTACGGGAATGTCGATGTCGGAAACGCCGCGGTGTTGCAAATCCCAAACGAACTGCTCGAAATAGGAAACTCCCGTGGACATCTGGTCGGCAAAGCGTTTGACCGGGACAATCTCTATCCCGGCTTTGATGTGTTCGAGCTTCTTGAAGATGGTCATCTTGGCGCAGACATTATAGACCATGAATGCGTATTTGCCGAACTGGACTTCAACGCCAAGCTTCTGCTTCACGAAGTCCATGTCCCGGAAGGCTCCTTTGTTCAACCCGGCTGGTTTGTATCCTGGCCGGTAGAATTCAGTAGGATACACGCATGGGACTTTGCAGTTCTGCCAGCCGAGTGGGTAGAACTCTTGTTTGAATAATTTGTTAAGGGCGACGGGACTATAGAGCATTTGGCCCGGCATGGTTTTTTCCTTGCTGGTCTTGGTCTTGCAAGTCGCCGAATCGACGTGCCCGATGACCGCGTGGACTTCGTCCAAAAGTTTGCCATGGTGCTTGGCAATATAGCTGGCCCCGTTGTTGAAGGAGTATTCTCCGGCGATAATCATATCAATGCTTCCTGCTTGTCCCACGCGGCGGGCCGCTGTGCCACTTTATCGCCGGCCGAGGGAACATGGACGGGTTTTCCGAGCGGACGCAGCTTCAGCGTGCCCTCGGCCAGCTGTTGCAACCGCTCGCGGCAGATGGAAAGGTAGCGCGGCTCCCGGTCGCAGCCCACAGCTTTGCGTTTGTGCTTTGCCGCCGCGATGAGTGCGGAGCCGACTCCGCAATAAGGGTCATACACCCAATCATCCTCCTGCGTGAGCGCAAGCACGCACCGCTCAACCAACTCCACGGGATATTGACACGGGTGGACGGTTTTCTCGGGATGATTGGCCTTCACGTTAGGAATGTCCCAAATCTCCCTTTCCCAGTCTTGGGCGACGATGCTCCACACATCGGAGGGGTTTTTCCCAAACGGGTTTCCAGAAGGCAGACCGCGCTTCTCGCCTTTGAAGTGGAGCTTGCCGGGATATTTCGCGGGAACTCGAACCGCATCAAGGTTGAATTGATATTTGTCTGATTTGGTGAACCAGAGCAGTGTCTCGTAGCGACCAGAGAACCGGAGACTGCAATGGAGGCCATGCTCGAAGTGCCAGATTATTCGGTTGCGGAGTTGTAGTCCCAGCGATTTAAAAAGGTCGTAGTAGTAGATGTCGAGGGGGAAGACCTCGCCATCCTCGACATAGTTTCCCACCTGCCAGCAGAGGCTGCCGGTGTACTTGAGCGACCGCACAAGTTGGGCGAGCAGCGGTTTCTGGTCTGCGAGGTAGTCTCGCAATGACGAGCGCCGCTCGTATTCCTTCCCGATGTTGTAGGGAGGTGAAGTCACGATGAGGGAGAAGAAGTTGGCCGGCAGTTCAGTGGCGCACTTCAGCGCGTCCTCGCAGACCGTAACGAGCCGTTCATTTTCCGAAAATCTTTCGGCAACATGGAGTTCCTCGTTGAACAGGTTTTTTATCATTGCAGGATTGACGATGGGTTCGATTGTTTCGCAGGTCAACGCGACGATCAAGTTAGTTCAGTCTTTCGCAAGGGTTCGGTTTTTGTCGTCCGCACCCTCACGTCCGCTCCGACAGCGCCTTCATCCCACCCTTCCGCCCCCTGCCCTTGCCCTTGCCCGGCTTGGGATTCCCGTGCTTCCCGGCCAGCGCGACCGCGTCGGGCGCGCCGCCGGTGCCGCGTTTGAGTTCGCGGATTTGATCGCGCAGCAGCGCGGCTTTCTCGAATTCCAGATGGTCGGAGGCCGCGATCATTTCGCCCTCGAGTTCGCGCAGGGTCTCGACGACATCGAAGTTCTTCGCGGACTCGCGCAACACCGAGTCCGCCCGCGCATAGACTTCCTTCTGCGAACTCAGGCTTTCCTCGACGGCGCGGCTCACGCTGCGGGGCGTGATGTGGTGCTCGCGGTTGTAGGCGAGCTGCCGCACGCGCCGGTAGTCGGACACGGCGAGGAACTTCTTGATGCTGTCCGTCACCACGTCGGCGTAGAGGATCACCTCGCCGTTCAAATGCCGCGCGGCGCGGCCGGCGGTTTGAATGAGACTCGTGGCCGAGCGCAGGTAGCCCTCCTTGTCGGCATCCAAAATCGCCACGAGCGAAACCTCGGGCAGGTCGAGTCCCTCGCGCAACAGGTTGATCCCGACGAGCACGTTGAAGTCCCCCTTGCGCAAGGCCCGCAAAATCTCGACGCGCTCGATGGCGTCGATCTCGCTGTGGAGGTAGCGCACGCTGATGCCGATGTCGCGGAGGTAATCGGTGAGTTCCTCGGCGGAGCGTTTCGTGAGGGTCGTGACGAGGATGCGCTCCTTGAGGTCCGTGCGTTTGCGGATTTCGTTGATGAGGTCGTCGATCTGTCCCTGGAGCGGGCGCACGGACACGCGCGGATCGACGAGGCCGGTGGGGCGGACGATTTGCTCGACGACTTGTTTGCCGGACCATTCCAATTCGCGCGGCGCGGGCGTGGCGCTCACGTAGATCGTCTGGTGCATCATGGATTGAAACTCCATGAATTCCAGCGGGCGGTTGTCGAGCGCGCTGGGCAGGCGGAAGCCGTGATCGACGAGCACGGTCTTGCGCGAGTGGTCTCCCGCATACATGCCGCCGATCTGTGGGAGCGTCGCGTGGGATTCGTCGATCACGAGGAGGTAATCCGCGGGGATGAAGTCCAGCAGGGTGCAGGGCTTCGTCCCCGGCGCGCGGCCCGCGATGTGGCGCGAGTAATTCTCGATGCCCGAGCAGAAGCCCATTTCCTCCATCATTTCCAAATCATACTCGGTGCGCATTTTGATGCGTTGGGCCTCGAGCAATTTGCCGTGTTGCTCGAACCACGCGATGCGTTCGCCGAGTTCCGCGCGGATGGTGAGGATGGCGCGCTTGAGCTTGTCGGCGGTGGTCACGAATTGTTTGCCCGGATAAATCGTGAGCGCGGCGAGTTCCTCGAACTTGCGCCCCGTCAAGGGATCGAAGCGCGAGATGCGCTCGATCTGGTCGCCGAAGAATTCGAGGCGCAGCGCGTCCTCGGTGTAACCGGGGCAGAGTTCCACGGTGTCGCCGCGCACGCGGAAATTGCCGCGGGTGAACTCGATGTCGTTGCGGTTGTATTGAATGTCCACGAGGCGCAGGAGCAATTGATCGCGCGTGATGTCCTGCCCCACGCGCAGCGGAATCACCATCGCCTCGTAATCCTCGCGGCTGCCAATGCCGTAAATGCACGACACGCTCGCGACGACGATCACATCGCGCCGCGCGAAGAGGGAACTCATGGTCGAGAGGCGCAGGCGCTCGATCTCCGCGTTGATGGAGGAATCCTTCTCGATGAAGGTGTCCGTGCGCGGGAGGTAGGCCTCGGGTTGATAGTAGTCGAAGTAACTCACGAAATACTCGACGGCGTTC
>JAYVOY010000539.1:0-3738 GCA_043757645.1 Verrucomicrobiota bacterium | reverse complement strand
GCCGCGGCGAGCATGATGAAGTAGTTGACGCGGTCATCCTCGCGAAAGCCTTTCCGCCACAAAAACACCGAGTACAGCGCGCTTGCCCCGTAAAGAGCGACGGCCACGGCGAAGAATTGTCGGTCGGTGAGAACCACGGCGCAGCTTCATTTATGGGGCAGGTGACTGCAAGCGGGAAGGCGGGGAGAAGCTCCAAGGATAAAGCGCAAAGCTCCAGGGAATGGCCCGGAACCAATGGAACCGGCGGTCGGCACTGCGGTGCTCGCCGGGTTCCCGGGGCAGGAAATTGGGGCCACGCCGAGGTCTCATTTTATCCGTGCTGGCCGCAATGCCTTTCGGGAATTCGCTGGCTTTGTCCCGGAGGGACGGAGGGAAAATAGCCCAGCGTTTCAACGCTGGGTGGGGCGGGCCAACGCGCGGGAGTCCCGGAGGGACGAAAGAATAAAGCCACCACTGGCCGCCGTTTTTTTCTGCCGTCCCTGCGGGACTCGCCCCACCCGGCACGGCCCGCCCAGCGTTGAAACGCTGGGCTATTATCGGTCGTCCCTGCGGGACTTTAGCCCCGCCGCGCCACCGGGAATTCCCGAAAGGCATTAGGTTTAGGGCAATTCACTTCCGGTTCGCGCTGGATTCGCCGAGTTCTCCGCGGCGGCGTGGTGGTCCGTGAATGTCAATCGTGAGGCCTGACCCGGATGGCGCTTCAACCCCGGAACGCCGAATCCGGTCCTTGTGAGCAGACTGCCGCAGGGGGATGTTGGCCCATGAAAATCTCCCCCGCACTCCCCGGATGGCCGCTCCCACCGCCCCCGCCTGCCCCGCCAATGCCCGCGCTCAAGCAGCGAACACGCGCAGCGCTCAGGCAGCTTTTATGGTGCCGGGGGGCGTTTTTTTTCAGCGCGTGGCTGGTGGTGGGGACGGTGCGCGCGGCGATCCACGTGCCGCTGACGGTGGCGGAGTTTTCAGGGGTGGCGCGGACAAATGAATGGGTCCGCTCGGGCGTGCCATTTCCCCGGAGGGAGAATTTGCTGACCGCCGCAAACTTGCGGGTCGTTGGCCCCGGTGGTTCGCCGGTGTCGGCGCGCTGCACGGTGCTGGGCCGGTGGGGCGCGGGGCCGACGGCGGCCGCGGCGCCCGTGCGCTGGGTGTTGGTGGGGTTTCCGGCCACCGTCGCGGCCAACGGAACCAACGTGTATTTCCTCACCGACGCCGGCGCGGGGCCGGCGATGACGGCGGTGTCCGTGGTGGAGGATGCCGCCGCGGTGACGGTGACGACCGGCCCGGCGCAGTTTCGAATTCCGAAAACCAACGGCGCGCTGCTCGAATCCGTCCGGCTCGACTTGGACGCGGACGGCGTGTTTTCCAGCACCGAGGAAATCCTCTCGCCCGCGAATGACGCGGGGCCGTTCGTCGGCGCGAACGGCGTGGAGTTCCGCGCCCAGAACGCGGCCCCGCTTTCCGTGGCGGTCGAGGATTCCGGTCCGGGCGTCGTCACGGTGCGGCTGGAGGGCTTTCACATTTCCAGCGGCACGAATCAGTTGTTGCGCTATGTCTCCCGACTCACGTTCCGCGCGGGTTCCGCGGACGTTCGTTTGAATCACACCATCATCGAGGGCCGCGTTTCCGGTTCGTTCGAGGGTGAAATTCCCGGCCCGGAATTCGTCACGCCCCTGACCCGCGCCGGGCTGCGGTGGCGGTTGAATCTCGGCGGCGCGGTGGCCGCGCGCGTCACGGCGGACAGCCCGACGCCGCGCGTTGTCCCGCTCACCGCGAACGACACTGCCGCCGTCCGCCAGCGCACGCCAACCAACTACCTGCAACTCGCCTGCGAAGTCCTGGTGAACGGCGCGGTGGTCGAGAGTGGCGCGCGCGCCCGGCAGGCCGCGCTCGCGCTCGCGGATAATCGCTGGGGCGTCGCGGTGGCCACGCGGGACTTTTACCGCAAAGGCCCGCAGCGCCTCGCGGCGTCGGGGGATGGCACGGTGACGATTGAATTCCCGTCCGAGGACTACACGATCTACATGGCGATGGGCTGGATGGAGGAGGTGTTGCTCCAGTTCCACCCGGCGGCGCGGCCCTTCTCTGAGTTACACGCGCAGGCGCAAGGCGGGCTTAAGGATCCGCTCTTCGCGGTGGCGCCGGCGAGTTGGTACTGCGGCAGTGGGGCGTTGGGCGAGTTGTCGCCCGCGCCGGCGGCCCGCTACCCTGCTTACGACAGCGTGCTCGAATCGCACTTCCAGCAAACGGTGGCCTGGGTGGACGCGGGCCGGTGCTTCGGCCTGCTCAATTATCTGGACCTGCCGATTGACCGCTGGGATGGCAGCACGGACCCGCATGAAATTTCCTACGGCAATTCCTATTACGACGCGCCCGGCGCGCAGGTGCGGGAGTTCGCCCGCCGCGCGGAATTCCGCTGGTTGCGCGAGCTGGCTTTCCCCCACATCCGCCACTGGTTCACGACCGACTGCTTCGAGGCGGATTACGCGCTGCATCGCTTCAATGGGATCTCCTGCCACCGCGGCGTGGCCCATCGTGGCGGGTTCACCGGCGAGTATCACTACATGGAGAGTTTGTGGGATTATTACTACCTCACGGGCGACCGGCGCGCGCTCGAACGCGGCCGGGCGGCCGCCCGGAGCTACGCGACCGCCGCCTGCTGGCGGAATGAGTTTGAGCTGGGCATTCCCACGTCCGGCCTGACGGGCCGAAGCATCGCGCAGAAACTCAACACGCTTTTCGAGGCGTATCTCGCGAGCGGCGACGAATCCCTCCGCGCGACGCTGGTCACCGACGCGGAAGACTATCTGGCCGTCAACGGCACGGCCGAGGGCTTTCTGCGCAACTCCCGCAGCCAGCCCAGTATTTATGCCACCGATCAGGGATTCATGTGTACCGTCCTCATCCTGCCGTCGCTCTGGAAATATCAGCAACTGACCGGCAGCCCGGCGGCGCGCGCGAAACTCATCCTCACGCCGCAACGAATCCTCAACAGCCATCGCCTCTCCGCCAACCCCGCCGCGCCGGAATACTACCAGTTTTACAACCAACTCACCGTGACCGCGACCGGCGGCGGCAACTTCACCACGCAGCCGTTGACCAACGCCTTCTTCACCACGGATGACTATATGTATGACCAGGGTGTGCAGGGCTTGGTGACCGCCCTGTGCCGCGCGGCGGTGCTCAGCGGCGACCGCTCGCTGGTGGCGCAGGCGCGGCTGCTGTACGAGAATCGGCTCGCGCCCGCCTGGTTCGGCGACATCTGGGCCAAACCGCCGGCGCAACAGACCCTTCGCGCAGCGCCGGGCGTGGCGTATCTCGGCGCACCCGAGACACCGGAGCGGGCGCGGTTCACCGGGTCGCGTCCCACTGCGGGCGACCGGCTGAACATGGACCTCACCGGCTCCTTCGGTCACGCCTATCGCTTGCAGGCAACGGCTGACTTGCTGACTTGGACCACACTCTCCACCAATGCGCCCGCGCCCAATGGCGCTCTGGAGGTTTACGACGCGGGCGCAACCAACCGTCCGCAACGCTTCTACCGGGTGATTTCGCCGTGAACACCCGCCCACTCCCGCCCACGCAAGTTCACTCCTTGACGCCGTAGAATTCGGCCGCGTTTCCGCCGAGGATTTGGTCGCGCACGGTGGTGGGGAATTGCGCGAGGTAGTCGTTCACCAAAGCAAAGGATTGTTCGTAGGTCGCCGCGAGCAGGCTCACGGGCCAGTCGGAACCGAACATCAA
>JAYVOY010000538.1:0-3749 GCA_043757645.1 Verrucomicrobiota bacterium | reverse complement strand
CAATCCCCCATCCAAGCACGCCTTGCTTTCCATTCCTCAATGCCTTTAGCTGCCTAATCCTTCCTGTCCGGTGTCCAATCAACCGGGTGCGGCACAGCGCTTGGTTGGGCGAATTCATCTGTAAAGGCGTCACTCGAATGTCTTCGGATAAACGGTGCGTGGCCTTCTTCCTCTCTGGATATTGTCCAGCATTTCGCGCTGCTTTTTCTCATGCTCCCGTTGTGCAGAGGAATCAATCTCCATCCTTTCGTGAAGCTTCTGAACGCTGGCAATTAGCTCTTCCGTATTCGCTCGGTCCGTCCGAGCGATGTCCGACAGTGAAGATGACAGAGCATGTATTGATAACTCAAGGCGCTCGCTCATTCCGATCAATGCTTCGGCGAGATTTGTAAACCCAGCAATCAACAGCTTGTTTGTCTTCCGCTGCTCATAAATGGTCACAAAGTGAAAATCCTTCTGAGCCCTTCGAACAATCGTCCGCATCCTATCAGTCGTGCGAGTCGTATCGGGAAGAGTGTCGATGCCGATTCGAAACGGAGGTGACTCCGAATCAAGCTTTGAAACTTGATCGCGATACTCCTTCGAATGTTCAATGATTCTATTGATGCTTGCATCGGATTGGGCCAGATAGTTCGCGGCTGATTCAACGGCATCCCAGAACGGGGCAAACGCCCCCTCCGCATATTCGTGCCCGGCTTCTGTCAGAGCTGCTTCGGCTGCTTCAATGCTCTTCGGTATTTCCTCAACTTCTCTCCTTGAGCTTCGGACACACTTGTCAAGGGTGGCCCTGACGTAACGTTGGCTGGTCTCGTATTCTGCCTTCATGCTTCTGTCACGCTCTGCGACTTTCTCTTCAGCTTGCCTCTGTTCCTCTTCGGCTTCCTTCTGTTTCTTATGCTGCCGATATGCGATGACGCCGGCAGTCACGGCAATGGCCAATGGAAGTGAGACGAACCAAAACTGGACGATCAAAGCGATGACGCAAGCGATGACCATGCAAATCAGAACGATGACGATAAGAGGGCCTATTAGCTCATTCATTGTCTGTCCAATATACGCTATGCTTTTTTGCCCAACTCTTAATATACGACTGGCAGTCGCTATAATTCTGATATGCGACTGGAAAGGGTGGGGTTAAGGTGGGGACATGAACCTGAATGACGCCCTGAAACGAATCACGGAGGTGATGCGCCGCAAACATTTGGCGCTGGCGACCGAGCAAAGCTATCGCGCCTGGCTCCAGCGTTACTGCGAGTTCGTGGTCAAATTGCCTGCTCATCTGCCGAGGGAACAAAAGGTGGAACATTTCTTACCGCGCTGGCCCGAGAGGATGTGGCGGCCAGCATCCGGTAGCAAGGGTTTACTGGGAACGAGTTTTTACGGGGGTGTGATTATCAGTGGGTGAGGTAGCGCAGACTTCCCAGTCTGCTGTGTCGCTGATTTCCCAATCGGCGCGGCGTGGCACGGCACAGGGGCGTTGAAAGCAAAGACGGCCCGCAGGCTGGAAGCCCAGCGGAGCGGCCGGTCCGCCACCGCTCCCCTTCTTGGGCACGCTCTGCCGATTTGGAAATCGGCGATACAGCAGACTGGGAAGTCTGCGCTACGATCCTTGCCGTCCTCACCCACTTTTAATCACACCCTTTTTACGGGTGTGTGATTAACCCGAACTCCGAAGCAGCGACTGCGAGCCGCGCAACGGCGCGGGGAGCGCACGCCGCTGGCGTGCCGTTTTCGGCGGCTCGCCGAAAACTTCGTTCCACTTACTTTTTGGTGCGGAGAAGAAAGTTAGCACTGGGACACGATGGTTTGGGCGGGCCGCCCAAACCCGCACGCGGGCCGCGTGCGCTCCCCATTCTCATTTCGGAATCCGGGTTTAACTCGCAGCCGGGACGGATTGCGCCACGTAAACAATGGCAACGCTCTAATCTGGATACATGCAGTTGGCGGAGCGCCGCCGTCTCGGCGGCTCCCGGCGTGAGGAGTCTGCGAAGGCGAGACACCCGTCCTCTTTTGGTTCCCTATTCAGGGAACATTTTGCGCGGTGGAAAATGTGCGCGTCGGTCCCGTTTGGACGGGGTGAGCCGCCGGGACGGCGGCGGTCCGACGGCATGGTTCCGGTTAATTCTGCCCGCGGTTGCCGACGAGGGCTTGGGCGGACCAGCGGGTGCGAACGATGGCCTGGGCTTCGGGGGCGGTTTTGCCGGCATTGGCGACGAGGCTGGCGGCGTAACCGGTGGCGGCGGCGGCGGCTGAGGAGGTGCCGGTGACGACCCAACCTTGGTTGTTGAATTGCACGAGGCTGGTGCCGCTGGCGACGACATCGACGAAGGGGCCGCGATTGGCGTAGGCGGCGAGGGCGCCGTTGCGTTCGCCAGCGGTGACGGCGGTGACTTCGGGATAGGCGGCGGGATAGAAGGGGGCGGTGGTCGGCTCGTTGCCAGCGGCGGCGAAGAAGACGATGCCCTGCGCCGCACTGTTGCGGATGATGGTGTGCAGCAGCGCGCTGTCACCGTCGCCGCCGAGGCTGAGGTTGATGATGCGGGCGCCGTTTTTCACGGCTTGGGAGATGCCGTCGGCAATGTCGAAGGTGGTGGTGCTTGGGCTGTTGCCATAGACATCCACGGGCAGAATGCGCACGGGCGTGGCGGTCGTGGATTGATTGGCTGCAAGGCTGCGGAGAATGCTCTCGGCCATGGAGGTGCTGTGCATGGGCTGGGTTTTGGAAATGTCGCTGTCGCCGGCGACGGCGATGGGGGTGAGGAGGAAGTTGCCGAGGGTCGTGCCGTCGCGTTGCACGGCGGTGTCAATGAGTCCGACGATCACCATGCCGCCATCCGGCCCGAGGGTGGGCCGCAGGGAAAAGGGCAGGGGAGCGGCGGGCGCGGGAAGCTCGGAAACGCGCGGTCGGTCGATGGGGTAATTGCTGTCGAGGCTGAGAACTTCGTCCAGGTCGGCGAGGGTTTGGCGCGCGGCTTTGGCGGCGGCGGCGGAATCGAAGACGAGGCGATAGGCGTTGCCGATTTTCCCCTTGATGCGGCCGGCGAGGGCGTCGGCGATTTTTTGGGCGTTGGTGCCGGGCTTGAGTTGCGCGACGACCTCGTTGCCGAGGGCCTGGGATTGTTTGCGGATGACGGGCGCGGCGATTTTCTGCGTGGCTTCGTCGCGCTTGGTGCGGAAGACGTAGAGGCGCGGGACGCCGTTGGTCGGGGTGATGACGGCGAAGTTGAGTTCGGGGAGCAGCTTCTTGAGCGCCTCGCCGGGGCTGAGGTTGGAGAACTTGGCGGACACGGGTTGCTTGGCGTCGGGTAGGACGAAGATTTCCCAACCGGATTGCGCGGCGATGGTGTCGAGCAACTGCCGGAGTTCCCACGAGCGAATATCCGCGTCCACGCGGCCGCGGAGGGCGTCCCAACGCAGGGAATCGGCGGCGAAAACCGGCGTGGCCACCGCGCCAAGCCACAGCCCGAGGAGCGCGAGTTGGAGGATCGGGGAGCGTGCCAGCGATTTCACGGCGGCAGTGTAGGTCTTGGTGTGGAAAAGGGAAATCTTCCTTGTGGAAAGGTGTGGGTTTAAACCGAACTCCGAAATGAGAACGGGGAGCGCACGCGGCCCGCCCAGACCGTCGTGCCCCAGTGCTAAGGAAGCGCTGATTTAACCTAATGCCTTTCGGGAATTCATGCGCGCAGCACGCGGAATTTCACGGGGCCGTTCCACGACTGGTTGCGGCGCAGGCGCGGCCACTTGCTGAC
>JAYVOY010000537.1:0-3766 GCA_043757645.1 Verrucomicrobiota bacterium | reverse complement strand
GTCTGTCGAAATATTGGTGAGCGCAAAAAGTGCTTCGACGCCCTGCAAACATTGAGCTTTGTGCGGGTCACGTCAGCAAACGTATGAAATATGCGGGTCAAGACGTCCCAAGCACACGGATGCGGGCTTGGCCCCACACGCAACGCAGTCGGGCACGCCTGCCTCACACTGAAGGCACCGCGTGAATCGGCCCCGCACCCGCCCCGTCTGCCTCCCGTGTTTCCGGCTGGGACAAACGCCTCTCGTCACCGCCGCGGAACGCCCCGAAACCACCGATGACCCATTGCTGGAAATATTTTGTCCGCCTCGCGGCGCGAACCTTGGCGCTGCTGACGGCGGTCCCACTGGCCACGCTGCCCGCCGCGCGCAGTCGCGCGGGCGAGGCTTCGTCAGTGCCCGCGGTCTCCGCGACAACACCCGCGACCAATTCCATCGCCTGGGAAAAAGAGCGCAAATTCTGGTCCTTTCAACCGCCCGTCTCCACCGCGCGGCCGACCGTCTCGAACCGCCAATGGCCGCGCCAGCCGCTCGATTATTTCATCCTCGCGACGCTCGATGCGAAACGCCTCGCGCCCTCGCCCGAGGCCGATCGCCGCACGCTCATTCGTCGCGCGACCTACGATCTCACCGGCCTGCCGCCCACGCCGGACGAGGTCGCGGCGTTCGTGACCGACACGCGCGCGGATGCCTACGAACGCTTGGTTGACCGCCTGCTTGCCGCGCCCGCGTTTGGCGAGCGCCTCGCGAGTCTGTGGCTGCCGCTCGCGCGTTACGCCGAGGATCAGGCGCATCAAGTCGGCGCGGACACGAAGTTGTTTTATCCGAACGCCTGGCGCTATCGCGAATGGGTCATCAACGCCTTCAACCGCGATTTGCCCTACGACCGTTTCGCCGCGCTCCAATTGGCCGCAGACCGTCTCGAGGGCACCAACTCCGCGAATCTCGCCGCGCTCGGTTTCCTCGGCCTCGGTCCGAAATATTACAACCGCGGCCGCATCGACGTGATGGCCGACGAATGGGAGGACCGCGTGGACACCGTGACGCGCTCGTTCCTCGGCCTGACCGTCGCCTGCGCGCGCTGTCACGATCACAAGTTCGATCCCGTCACGATGCAGGATTACTACGCGCTGGCCGGCGTCTTCGCGAGCACCCGCATGGTCAACCGCGCGCCCGATGGCAAACCCGAGGACGGCAAAAACGACGCGGCAAAAATGAATCCCGCCACGCTCCACATCGTGGAGGACGGCCCCGCGCAAAACCTGAACATCTTCCTCCGCGGCAACGCCGACCGCAAAGGCCCCGTCGCCGAGCGCCGCTTCCTGCGCGTGCTCGCGACCGGCGACGCCGAGCCGCCCGCGTTCGCGCAGGGCAGTGGCCGCGAGGAACTCGCGCGCGCCCTCGCCGACCGCCGCAACCCGCTCACCGCGCGCGTCTGGGTCAATCGCGTGTGGGGCCAGTTCTTCGGGCGTCCGCTCGTCACCACGTCGAGCAACTTCGGCCACCTCGGCGAGAAGCCCTCGCACCCCGCGCTGCTCGACGATCTCGCGGTGCGCTTCATGGACAACGGCTGGTCCGTGAAATCCCTCGCGCGCGAAATCCTGCTCTCCGCCACCTATCGCCAAAGCTCGCAGCCCGACGCCGCGAAAGCCGCCGTCGATGTCGCCAACGAAAATCTCTGGCGCATGAATCGCCGCCGCCTCTCGATCGAACAATGGCGCGACACCGCGCTGTTTCTCGCGGGCGAATTGGAAACCGGCGGCGGAAAATCCCTCGAACTCGACGACGCGAAAAACCGCCGCCGCACCGTGTATGCGCGCGTGAGTCGGCTGAAGTTGAACGATCTCCTGATGCAGTTCGATTATCCCGACGCCAACGTCCACGCCGAGAAGCGCTCGACCACGACGACTGCGATGCAAAAACTTTTCCTGCTGAACAGTTCCTTCGCGATCGCCGAGGCCAAGGCCGTCGCCGCAAAACTTTATGGCAGCGCGGGCGACAGCGACGCCGCGCGCATCGAACGCGCGTATCGGCAATTCTTCGGACGCGACCCGCAGCGCGAGGAAACCGCGCTGGCCGCGGCGTTTCTCCGCGCGCCCGTCACCGCGGGCATGACGCGCTGGGAGCAGTACGCGCAAATGCTGCTGGCCTCAAACGAGATGTTGTATGTGGATTAAATCACCAAACGATTCGGCGGTTTCGGTACGGAGTCCCGGCTTTAGCCGGTCGGACGTCCCACCGGCTGAAGCCGGGACTCCGTACGCGAACTTCACCCGCCGCGCCGCGCTGGCGCGGATGTGTGCGGGCTTCGGCGTGGTCGGCCTCGCGGGCGCGCTCGGGCCGCAGGCCGCGCTGGGTGCGGTCGCGACACGTACGCCGCTGATTGCACCGCGCGCCAAACGGGTGATTTTTCTCTTCCTCAACGGCGGGCCGTCGCACGTGGACACATTCGACCCCAAGCCGGCGTTGAAAAAATACGAGGGCCAGCAGCCCACCGGCGAACTGTACAAAAAGAACAAAGGCTCCGGCTTCATGCCGTCGCCGCTGCAATTTGCGAAGCACGGCCGCAGCGGCATCGAGTTGAGCGAGACCCTGCCGAACCTCGCGCGCGTCATCGACGACTGCTGCGTGATCCGCTCGATGCACACCGACGTGCCGAATCACGAACCCGCGCTGCTCCTGATGCACACGGGTAACGTCCAGCCCATCCGGCCCGCGCTCGGCTCGTGGCTGCTTTACGGACTCGGCACGGAAAATCAGAATCTCCCCGGCTACGTCGTCTTGCGCCCGACGCCAAAAATCGTCGTCGGCCCCGCGCTGTGGAGCAACAGCTTCCTGCCCGCGGAATTTCAGGCCACCGGCGTCGTCACCGCCGACATGGAAGTCACGAAGCTCCTCGCGAACATCAAGAACCCCGCGCTCACGTTCGAGCAACAGCGCGAGCAACTCGATTTGCTCGGCCAGTTGAATTCGCTCCACCTCAAACAACGCGGCGGCGACAGCGAACTCGAGGGCCAGATCAAAACCATGGAGACGGCCTTCCACATGCAGCGCAAGGCGATGGCGACCTTCGACATCAGCGGCGAGCCGGAGCCGGTGCGGCGCGCTTACGGCGACACCGCGTTCGCCCGTTCGTGCCTGCTCGCGCGGCGGCTGGTCGAGGACGGCGTGCGTTGCGTGAGCGTTTACTACGTGAGCGGCAGCAACCAGCCGTGGGACACCCACTCCGATCACGACAATCAACACCGCAAACTCTGCGCCGATGGCGAGCAAGCCGCCGCCGCGCTCATCAACGATCTCAAGCAACGCGGCCTGCTCGACGAAACGCTCGTCGTGCTCGGCGGCGAATTTGGCCGCACTCCCTATTCGGAAAATTCCGAGAAGAAAAAAGCCGGGCGCGATCATCATCACACCGCGTTCTCGTATCTCCTCGCGGGTGGCGGCGTGAAGGGCGGGACCGTTTATGGCGCGTCCGACGAACTCGGCATGCACGCCACCGAAAACCGCGTCCACGTCCACGACCTCCACGCGACGATCCTGCATCTGCTCGGCATCGACCACGAGCGCCTGACCTTCCGCTACGCCGGCCGCGACTTCCGCCTCACGGATGTCAGCGGGCGCGTCGTGCGCGAAATCATGGCGTGATTCGGAAATGACGAAACCAGAATGACGAAGGGGCGCGGGCGGGGTGGGTGTGCCTTTGGGACGGCGGGGAAATGAGGGGGAGAAGCTCAAAGTCTCAAAGACTCAAAGCTCAAGGGAATTGCCA
>JAYVOY010000536.1:0-14198 GCA_043757645.1 Verrucomicrobiota bacterium | reverse complement strand
GCGGCGCGGGGAGCGCACGCCGCTGGCGTGCAGTTTTCGGCGGCTCGCCGAAAACTTCGTGCCACTAACATTTTCGTGCGGAGAAAAAAGTTAGAGCTGGGACACGCTGGTTTGGGCGGGCCGCCCAAACCAGCACGCGAGCCGCGTGCGCTCCCCATTCCAATTTCGGAATTCGCGTTCAACTTTTCTCGCGCAGCCCCTTCACCCGATACACCTCCGTCGCTGGCGCGCCCGCGCCGAGTGCGAGCGTGAGCCGGTGCGATTGGATCAACGGATAGATGTGCTGAAAGGTTTCGCGCGATGCGAGAATTTCCCCCGGCTCCGCCGCCTTCGCGAGCGCGTTGACCGTCGTCACCGGCTCGCCGCGCACCTGAAAAATCATCCGCCGCGCGCCGCCGAAGAGGCCGTGGATCGCCGGGCCGGTGTGCAGCGCGAGCCGAAATTCCCCGCCGGCTTCGCCCTTCGTCACAAGGCGCGTTTGCAAGTCCGCGAGTTCCCCGCGCAACGCCAGCGCGGCCCGCAGCGCGTGTTCATGCTGTTGTGGGTCCGGCTCGGGACTCGCGAAAACCGCGAGCAATTCGTTCTCGCCGACGTGTTCGATCGCCCCGTGCGCCGCGTGAATCAAATCCAGCACGAGGTCAAAATTCTCCTGCCAGCCCGTCGTCGCGCCCCCGGGTTGCGCGCGCGGCGTGACGCCTGGCGCGGGCGCGAGATGAATCGCGAGCAGCGTGATCTCCGAGCGAATCGCCTGCGGCAGCAGCGCCTCGCGTTGGGCTTTCGCCGCGAGATTGCCGAGCGTCTCGGGTGAGAATTGATACAGCAGGCGTTGATAAAAACCGGCCTTGAACTGGAGTCGTTCCTGCGCGTCCTGCGCGGCGATCGCCGCCGCCCCGAGTTGCGCGGCGGCGGCCACCAATTTCAAATCATCATCCGTGAACGCCGGATCGCGCCGCGAGTTGTCGAGGCACACGACGCCGAGCATGCGCTCCTGCCACGCCAGCGGCGCGTAGAGCGCGGCCTTGATCGCCAGTTGATTCGCCGTGTGGCTCGGCGCGCGGTCGCTGCTGCGCCGCCACACAAAACCCTTTTGTTCCACGAGCGCCTTGCGCGACAAAGTTTCGCTCACCGCCGGTTCGCTTGCCGAAACATACGCCTTCAGCACGAGTTGCTTCGTCTCCGGATCAAGCAGCAGCAACGCCCCGCGCTCCGCGTCCGGCACCGCGGCCATCACCCTGCTGAGAAAAGCGCTGAGCAATGCCTCCAGCGTTTGGCGACGCGAAATCTGCGCGAGCAAATCCGGCAACAACGCGAGCCGCGCCGCAAACCCCTCGGGAAACCACGGCGCGGGCGCGGCCGCAGCCGGCGGCGGCTTGCTGTCCATCGGCGTCGCGTAAACGTAATGGCCCGCCGTCACATCGCTGGCCCCCTCGTCCTCCACGGGAAGCTCCGGGTGGCCGGCGAAAATTTGCAGAATCGTGTCGCCCAGCGAAACCGCGTCCTCGGGCGTGATCTCCACCGCGCCATCCCGGCGCTGACCGTTCACAAACGTCCCCGCGCGGCTGCCCAGATCCTCGAGCCACATGCGCCCGGCCTGTTCCCACACGCGCGCGTGGCGGCGCGAGACATCGTGATCGGGCGAGAGATCGAGATCCGGTTCGGCCGTTTCCGTGGGGCGTCCGACCCAGATTTGCCCGGCGGGAAAATCACTCGTGAATTGTCGGCCGCGAAACGTGTGCAGGATGCGCATGGTGGCTGGAGCCTTGTAAATACGGGGTTGTTCGGTGACCGCGACCGTGGAGAAACTTCTCGTCATTTTCAACGCCGAAACGGATTTTGCCCGCGATGGCGGACGACGCGGCCCACGCGAACACGAATGCGGACGGCAGTTCTCCCCGGATTCTCACCGGCATTTATCCCGGCCTGAAACTCGGGGCGAACCGCCACACGCTGCTCAAGCGCCTCGGCCGCGGCGGCGGCGGCGAGGTGTGGCTCGCCACCGACTCCGTGTTGAACGAGCCGGTCGCGCTGAAACTGCTCGCCGCGCCCACCGAACTGCGCGCCGCGGCCTTCGAGGATTTGCGCCTCGAAACGCGCCGCAGCCGGCGGCTGAGTCACCCGAACATCATTCGCATCTACGATTTCCATAATCTCCCCGGCGAACCCGCGTTCCTCTCGATGGAATATGTGAGGGGCGTGAATCTCGACCTTGTGCGCCAGCGCCAGCCGGGCGGGGTGCTGACCTGGGATTTCCTGCGGCCCATTTTCCGCGAGCTGTGCGACGCCTTGTCTTACGCTCATGCCGAGGGTGTCATACACCGCGATCTCAAACCGGGAAATTTTCTGATCTCTGAAAAAGGGCAGTTGAAGCTGGCGGATTTCGGCATCGCCACCAATCCCCGCGGCGCGAACGCGGGCGACGCCCAACGGCATCTGGGCTGGGGCACGCGCGCCTTCATGAGTCCCCAGCAACTCGACGGCCAAGCGCCGGGCACGAGCGACGACATCTATTCGCTCGGCGCCACGTTGTACGAATTGCTCAGCGGCTCGCCGCCGTTTGGCGAGGACGACAGCGAGGGAAAAATCCGCCACACCGCGCCGCCGCCGATGTGCGAGCGCCTGCGCGCCGCGGGTCTCACGAACGAAATTCCGCCGGGCATCAATTCGCTCGTGCTGGATTGCCTCGCCAAAGATCCCGCGCGCCGGCCGCTCACCGCGCGCGAGATGCAGAGTCGTTTTGAAAAAACCGTCGTGATTACGGGCATCCCGAGCGTGTCCGGCGCGCCCGTGATGCCCGCCGTGCCAAGCACCACGATCGCGCCCGCGGGAAATTCCGCCGCCGCGAAACCCGCGCCCGCCGTCCCGGCCGCGCCGCCGCCGAAGCCGCCGTCGAAACCCGCGTTGACGCTGCAAAAATCCAAGCCCGCGGCCGCAAAGCCCGACACCCAACCCAGCTACACGTTTATCAGTGGCACCGCGCGACCGCCCAAGCCGGGGCGCATCCCCGTCGGCTGGCTGCTGCTGGCCGTGGCGGTGCTCGCTGGATGGTGGTTCGCGCGCGACTTGCAAAAACCGAAACCAAACATCGTGGTCGCGCCCGTCGCGCGCCTGACGCCGCTGACCCACGCGACGCTTGCGCTCGCGCGCAGTTTTGCAGACGCGAACGAACCCTTCACCTCCGTGGCCGTTTCACGCGACAGCACCCGCATTCTCGCCGGCACGGAGGATCGCGCCGCGCGCGTGTTTGATGGGGCGACGGGAAAATCAAAACGCTTCGTCGGCGAAGGCGGAATTTGGGATGCCGCGGCAATTTCCCCCGACGGCGAATCACTCGCCTCCGGCGGCGTGAACGGCGCGGCGAAAGTGTGGGAAACCGAGCGGCGGCGTTTGCGATTCACGCTGCCCGCTCACACGAACGGCGTCGCGTGCGTGGCGTTCTCGCGCGACGGCGCGTGGCTCGCGAGCGGCGGCCACGACGGGCGCATCATCGTGTCGCAGATGGCCACAGGCCGCAGCTTCCCCGCGTGGCTCGCGCACGCCGCCAGCGTGCGGATCATCGCGTTTGCGGGCGCGGATGGCTCGCTCGCCAGCGTGGGCCGCGACGGCGTGGCGCGCGTGTGGAATGCGCAAACGGGCGCGCGTCTGGGTGAGTTCGTGCTCGCCTCCCACCGCGCCGAGTTCGCGGGATTTTCGCCGGATGGCACGTTGCTCATCACCGCCGACAGCGCGTCGATCAGCGTGTGGGACGTGCGGCAACGCCTTTTGGTGCGAACGCTCGCGCCCCCTGCGGAAACCTTTCTGACGAGCGTGGCGGTGTTTGCCGACGGCCTCGTCGCGGGCGGCGACGCGAACGGCAGCATCGGCTTGTCGGAAGCCGGCGGCGGGAAACTGCTCGCCTCGTTCCCGGCTCACGCGCAAGCCGTGCGCGCGCTGAGTTTTTCCGACGATGGAAAAACCCTCGCCAGCGCGGGCGCGGATCGCGTGGTGAAGATGTGGAAACGCGATTCGATGCCAGCAGCGGCCCCCTGACATTAACCCGAATTCCGAAATGAGAATGGGGAGCGCCCGCGGCCCGCGACTTTGGTTGGCGCGGCGTTCGGCGGTTCGCTCCGCGTTCGGCTTTCGGGAGCCGTGCCGACTGCAGCCGAGGACTGCGTTTGTCCGCCGCGCAAAACCGGGAATTGACGGCATCTGCAAAGACTTTATACCGCGCTTATGAAAACTCTCTCCGTCACCGAAGGCCGGCAGAATCTGGGGGCTTGGCTCAAGCGGGCGCTGCACGGCGATGACGTGGGCTTCGTGGTGGATGGCCGGGTCGTCGCGCTGCGTCCGGTGGAGGTTCACTCGGAGGACTATGCGTTGCACGAATACGCTGTCAGCGAGAAGCAGGCGGAACGCGCCCGGCAAGCTGTGAGGACCGAGGTGCGCAAAGCACGGGCAGCGGGCCAGATGAAGCCGTTCACCGGCAAACTGTGAGGATCGATCTCCATCCCCGCCTGCGGAAGCGGGTGCAAAAGTTGCGCGCCGCCGAGCGGGAACAGATTGCGGAATCCCTGCGCGCGCTGGGCGAAGGCTTCGGTCGTCCGCACCTGCACACCGGCATCGGAATCCGCCGCTTGCGAAAGGATTTGTTCGAGTGCCGCGCGGGGCTGCACTGGCGGATTGTGTTCTTTGCGGAGAAAGGTCTGCTCACCGCCTACGACGTGATGACGCACGACGAAATCAAAGCGTGGCTGCGAAATTTCTGAGTGGCGTGACCACCGCGCAGGCCGTGGAAAACCACGGCGGAGACGATGCGCGCCTTGCGGGAAGGCGCGGAAGCTTGAGATGGCGTGGGTGGTCGCAGCCTCGGTGGTGGTGAGCGCACCCTGAACCGTCCACGCGGGAAAAAGGCGGCGGCGGCGAAACGTGGTTTTATCCGCGCCCCGCCGCGTCATCCGTGGTTCAAAACTTTTTGGCTTCCCAGTTCGGCTTCACGGGTCAGGGATTCGCATTTTCGCTGAGGAACCAGTCTTCGACTTTCTGCCGCGCCCACGGGGTTTTGCGCAGAAAGGTCAGGCTGGATTTCACGCTCGGATCAATGCGGAAACAGCGGATGGGAATGCGGCGGCCCAGCTCGACCCAGCCGTGTCGCGCGACCATTTCTGTGACGATGGTTTCCAGCGAGATGCCGTGCAGGGGATCGTGCGGATGATGGGTGGGCGGGGTCATGCGGGCGGTGGGGCGGGAAAAATTATTCGGGCACCGCGGCGGGGGGTGTGGGTGCGGTGGGTGTGTCGGTGCGCTGGAGAAACACGACGCGGGAGATGGCGGTGAGGACCGGGGGCTGGAGGCGTTGCTTGAGGGCGTCGGGTTCGACCGTGGTGCCGGTGACTTCGTGCGTGCCGAGGTAGAACCATTTGCCGCCCGCCACGCGCCGCACGTAAACGGGGAGCAGGCCGGTGGTCGCGGCGAGCTTCGTGCCCCATTTCGGCAGGTCGCCCTTGCGTCCGACCCAGACTTCGCCCGGGTCGCTTTCGGCGCGCGGATTCCACATCAAGCCCAAACACAGGCCGAGAATCGCGCCGTCGCGGTGAATGACGAAGTTGGGCGGGATCGCCTGCCCGCCGAGGTGCGCGCGAATCGCCGGGAAGTCGTAGCCCTCGCCAATGATATGCGGCGTGGATGATGGCGCGGGCGCAGGAGAATTATCGAGCATTGTGCAGCAGCGAAGCAACCCGCGCGGGTGGCGTCAACGAGCAATGACGCGTAACGGGCAAAAAAGCGCGCCCCACTGCGGGGCGCGCGTTGAATTTTGCGATTGCGCGAGGCCTTACTTCAACGGCGACTCGCCCACTTGGAAGCGCACGAAGCGCCGGATCACGAGGGTGTCGCCGAGCTGTTTGCCCACGCCGGCCACGTGTTCCTTCACGGTCACTTCACCGTTGCGTTTCACGAAGCCCTGATCGATGAGGCACGAGGTTTGGTAAAACTTCTCGAGCTTGCCCTCGATGATTTTGGCGATGGCCTGCGGCGGTTTGTTCTTCACCTGCTCGGCGGCGATTTCCTTTTCCTTCGCGATCACCGCGGGGTCGATGTTTTCGCGGGAGACCGCATACGGGCTGGCCGCGGCGATTTGGAGCGTGATGTCGCGCACGAGTTGCTTGAAGTCTTCGCTCGCCACGGTCGCCTCCTTTTCCGCGCCGACTTCGACGAGGACGCCGACCTTGGCACCGGTGTGAATGTAGGCGGCGATGAGGCCGTTGCCCGTGACTTCCATGCGGTGGAAGCGCGAGATTTTGATGTTCTCGCCAATCTTGGCGACTTGCGCGACGCGCCCGGTTTCGACATCCGAGGCGGGATCGGCGGCGAGGGTTTTCGCCACGTCATCGCAGAACGCGCGGAACGAATCGTTCTTCGCGACGAAGTCCGTTTCGCAATTGATTTCGACGATCAAACCCACGCGCGCACCCGGCTGGATGTGCTGGGCGATGACGCCCTCGTTGGCATCGCGCGAGGCTTTCTTGGCGGCGGAGACGACGCCCTTTTTGCGGAGGAGGTCAACGGCGGCGGAGAGATCGCCCTGGGCTTCGGTGAGCGCTTTCTTGCAATCCATCAAGCCGGCGTTGGTCATTTCGCGCAACTTGCCAACGGCGGCGGCGGTGATTTCAGCCATAAAAAATCAAAAACTAAATTGGAATTATTGGGTGGTGAAAAGGCGAACGCTGCCGCCCTTCACGGCCGGCAGCGCCGCCCATTCGGAATCGCTCAGACTGCGGGCACAACCACCGCGGGGGCCGCCGCCGCTTCGGGCGCGGGGGCCGGCGCGGGCGCGGCTTCCTCGCCTTGCTCCATCTTTTTCGCGCGGCCGTACTTGGCCTCGTATTCGGCCTTCGCCTGAATCAGCGCGTGCGTGACGGTCGTGAGAATGATGCGGACGGAACGAATCGCGTCGTCGTTGCCGGCGATCGGATAATCGATCTGGGTCGGATCACAGTTCGTGTCCGCGATGGCGACGATCGGGATTTTCAACCGGCGCGCCTCGGCGACGGCGTTGTGCTCGCGCTTCACGTCCACGATGAACATCGCGTCGGGTTGCTTGTCCATGTTGCGGACGCCATCCAGATTTTTCACGAGCCGCGCGCATTCGCGGCGGAGGGCGGATTGCTCCTGTTTCACGTAGGCGTTGATCGAGCCGTCGGCCTCCATTTTCTCGATTTTCTTCAAGCTCGCGAGCGAGCGCTTGAGCGTGCCGAGGTTGGTGAGCGTGCCGCCGAGCCAGCGTTCGGTGACGAACATCTGGCCGCAGCTTTGCGCGGATTCCTTGATCGCCAGTTGCGCCTGTTTCTTGGTGCCGACGAAAAGCACGTTGCCGCCCTTGGCGACGATCCCGGACAGGAACGTGCAGGCGGCGTCGAGCTGCGGCACGGACTTGCTGAGATCAATGATGTGAATGCCGTTGCGGGACTCGAAGATGAACGGCTTCATCTTGGGGTTCCACCGTTTGGTCTGATGCCCGAAATGAACGCCCGCCTCGAGCAGTTCCTTGATGCCAATGCTGATCATGTTTTCTAAATGCTTCCAATTGGTTGTCGGCACGCCGGAACTCGTCCGGCGAACCATCCCGCGGAAGACGGGATTTCAGTTTAGTGTGCTTGTGGCCGGCCGGAATCACCCGACTCCGGCACGTTGCAGGCCGTTTCGCTCCCCGCCCAATCCGCGACAATCACTGCCGCCGGACCAGCCGGGGAGGCGGGAAGCTAGCAGGAAGCGGGGGTGGGGCAACGGTTATTTATGGGGTTATTTGTGCGCGTGAATACGCGCGTTGGCTCGTGGTTTTTCGCCGCCGAACTTTCCCCGCAAAATCGTGGAAGCCCCGGTCCCTTCATGTGGTCGGCGCTATGGGAGGAGACGGGTTTTCTTCGTGGTGCGGAATGGGAGGTGGAGTTGGGTGAGCCACGGGGGCGGCGAGGCGGAGAGTTCCACAAGTTGCGCGCCTGCGAAGCGGGCGATAACGCGGTAGGGCACTTCGGCAGAGGAGTTGTCGTAGATGGTCAAATCATCAACCGCGCCCACCAGACGGCGGAGATTTTCCAGCACCCGCGGGAATCGGGCGGCGAGCTTGTCGTCGGGAACATCGTGGCCGCCTTCGTGGACCCGCTGGATTACCCGCGCCCGCGATCGCTCCGCGGAATCGAGCCCGACAAAATGCACGATCACGTGGTAGCCGGCCGCGCGGGCTTCGCGGAGGAAGGCGACCTTGGCACCCACCGGATCGCTGAGGACGGATTCGAACATGAACGAACGCCCGGCGGCGATGAGGCGGTGCCGCTCCTGCTCGGCTTGCGCGGCGGCTTGATAGGCATCCAGACCGGACGCGGCGGCGATGAGATCGGGGTTAATGAATGGGATTTTGGAGTTCGCGAAGAGAAGATTCCGCAGCGTGGATTTTCCAGCGCCATTGGGTCCGACGAAGGCGATCAGTATGGGGCGATGGGTGGCCATGTGCGATTGCGATTGCCGCGGGATTGCACCGGGAGCGGGTAAATTCGCGGGGTTGAGTAACGAGCCTTCACGAAGCGGGCACGAACGTGCGGCCCTTCATCGTGCCACGCCGACGCGTGCCGTCGGGGGAGATGCGGATGATGCCGCGCACGCTCCTTGGGTCCGGCTCGAAGCGAACCTTGCGGTCGAGGCCCAGTCGCTGCCGCAGTTCGGCGCGCGGGGTGGCGCGAAAGGCGTCCAGCACGGCAAGGACGCTCGCCCGTTCGTGCTCGTCCTCGAGGGCGGAGAGGTCGCCGCCGCTTTTCTTGAGCGCGGCGATGGCGGGCGGCGAAAGCGATGGTTCGAGGGAACGCCCGAGGCGGGCCCAGTGCTCGATCTGCCCGGTCAGCGAGCGGTCGGCGTCGTCCGCGGCGGCCCGGGCTTGTTCGGCGAGGGTGGAACTGATTTTGATGGCAACGTTGGACATAAGTGTATGGCGACTAAGTGAAGATAATAAATTCAAAAAGGAGCAAAATGCAACCAAGATGCTCGGACGAATGGGATACAAAGCGGTCATCCGGAGTGCCAACGACGGTGATTCTCGGCGCTTTTCCGTTTGGAAATCGCGGTCCAGATGTTTCAATCGCGCCATCCCTATGGCTGACACAAATCATTCGCGGCTGTCTCGGCAAATCTTGCCGACGCCGCATGAGTACGGCCCAGTTAAATGTTCGGCGAACGAACGGTTATGGAAGACGTAATGTTCACCTCAGCCTTCGTCCTTGTGGCGGTGTCATCCGTTATTCTGATTTTCCGTTGGCGCCACTGGGGACTCTTGGCCTCGGTTCCTTTTGGCTGGGCGGTCATTCATGCCTGCAATCTCTCATTCGCCTTTAAGGAGCCGGTTGATGCAGTCTTTGCCGGATTATGGGCAGTGCTCGGATGGCTTTATATGTTGGCGTGGTGCTTGCCGGTTTACGCCGCTGTTTCATTCTGGCGTTGGCTTCGGAAGCGACGAGATGGTCGAGCCCTTGATCCATCCGGTTGCAGGTAACTCGGAGTTCCCTCTGGGGCTTGCGGCGTGACGATAAGCGTCGGTGCGCGTCCAACAAATTTCTTCCCGCCTCCGCGCCGCCCGTTATCGTCGCGCGACTCACGGGAAAAATTTATGAAAACGATCCTGCTGCTTTCCTCGTTGCTCCTGCTCAGTTGCGCCGCGGTGCGCGCGGATGGTCCGGCCGACAATGCCGCCGCCAACGTCCGCCGCGTGCCGCCGCCGGGCGTGAAGCTCTCCGACGAGCAGCGCGCGGAGTTGACCGCGGGCGTCGCCGCGTTGGGCAAGGACATCGACGCGCTGAAAAATTCGCTGAAGGGCAAGCCCGCGCTCGACCTGCTGCCGGACGTGCAGATTTATCACAAGGCCGTGGACTGGGCGCTGCGCCACGATGAGTTCTTCAACACGAATCAGGTCAACACCGCGCGCACGCTCCTCAAGCAGGGGGGCGAGCGCGCCGCCGCGTTGCGCGAGGGCAAGTCCCCGTGGACCACGCAGACGGGCCTCGTGGCGCGCGGTTATCTCTCGAAGATCGACGGCTCGGTGCAGCCGTACGGCCTCGTGATTCCGGCGTCGTACGTGGCGGGGCCGTCGCAGCCGTATCGGCTCGATTTCTGGATTCACGGGCGCGGCGAGACGTTGAGCGAACTGTCGTTCGTCGATGGCGTGCAGAAGTCGCCGGGGCAATTCACGCCGCCCGGCGCGATCGTGCTGCACCTCTACGGCCGCTATTGCTGCGCGAACAAATTCGCCGGCGAAATCGATCTCTTCGAGGCGCTCGCCGCGGCGAAGAAAAATTACCACATCGACGATCACCGCCTCGTCGTGCGCGGCTTCTCGATGGGCGGCGCGGGTTGCTGGCAGTTCGCGGCGCATTATCCGGGAATGTTCTGCGCGGCCGCGCCGGGCGCGGGTTTCAGCGAGACGGCGGATTTTCTCAAAGTGTTTCAGAAGGAAACGGTGCAGCCAACTTGGTACGAGAAAAAGCTCTGGCACATTTATGATTGCACGGATTACGCGCTGAACTTTTTCAACCTGCCGACGGTTGCCTACAGCGGCGAAATCGATTCGCAAAAGCAGGCCGCGGACATGATGGAAAAAGCCCTCGCCGCCGAGGGCATGAAGCTCACGCACCTCATCGGTCCCAAGACCGGCCACAGCTACGAGAAGAACGCGAAGGAGGAACTCAACCGCCGCATCGACGCGATCGCCGCCAAGGGCCGCGACCCGCTGCCCGAGCACGTGCGCTTCACCACGTGGACCCTGCGCTACAACCAATCGCACTGGGTCACCGTGGACGCGATGGACGAGCACTGGGAACGCGCCCGCGTCGAGGCGGACATCGACGATGAGCACGACTCGATCACGGTCGCGACGAAAGGCGTCGCCGCGCTCACGCTCGCGATGCCGTCGGGGCGTTATCCGTTCCCGCTGAACAAGAAGGTCACGGTGATTCTCGACGGCACGAAATTCACCGACTTGCCGCTGCCCGAGACGGATCGTTCGTGGCGCGCGCGTTTTTACAAGCAGGGCAAGAATTGGACCTTTGCCGCCAGCGCCAGCGGCATGGCGGACGCGGGCGCTTACTGGGCCTCGACCGCGCCGTTCGCCAAGAGCCACGGCCTGCAGGGGCCGATCGACGACGCGTTCATGGACAGCTTCCTCATGGTGCGTCCGACCGGCGCGCCGCTCAACGACAAGGCCGGCCAATGGGTCGCCGCCGAGCAGGCGCACGCGCTCGAGCACTGGCGTCGGCAATATCGCGGCGACGCGCGCGTGCTCGACGACACGAAAATCACCGACGCCGAAATCGCCGCGCACAACCTCGTGCTCTGGGGCGATCCCGCGAGCAACCAGGTGCTCAAACGCATCGCGGACCAACTGCCGATCCGCTGGGACGCCGAGAGCGTGAAGGCGGGCGCGAAGAGTTTCAGCGCGGGCAACAACGTGGTCGTGATGATTTATCCGAATCCGTTGAACCCGAAAAAATACGTCGTGCTCAACAGCGGCTTCACCTTCCGCGAATACGATTACCTCAACAACGCGCGCCAGATTTCCAAGCTGCCGGACTGGGCCGTGGTGGACATCAGCCAACCCGTCACCGCGCGCCTGCCCGGCGGCATCGCCGCCGCGGGATTCTTCGGCGAGAAGTGGGAGTTGAAGGCGCCGCCGGAGTGAGTTGAATCTGGCGGTGTGGGCGGGGCTTTCAGCCTGACGGGCCGGGGCATTCCATCCCCCGGCCACTCGAGGAGAAACGGTGCCGCCGGCCCACGCGCGCTGCGGAGTTCGGATTACCACTAATCATCGCTCGCCATTGATTCGCCATGAAACCCAGTTCTTCGCTCTCTCGCCGCGGCTTCGTTGGGGCCGTGGGTGTTGGTGTTGGCGCGCTGACGCAGCGGTCGTTGCGCCTGCGCGCGGCGGAGCGCGGGCTGAGTGAGATTTCGTTCCTCGTCGTGACGGACACGCATCTGGGCTACAAGGACGAGGAAGCGGCCGAGCGTTTGTGGCGCAAGACCGCGACGGCCATCGCGCGCGAGCCGGGCGCGTTCGTGTTGCATTTGGGCGACGTGGTGGACGGCGGACGCGAGCCGCAATACGCGCGGTATCTCGCGGGGCGGAAGCTGATCGGCAAACCGGTTCACGAGGTTCCCGGCAATCACGATCCCCAGGAGTTGTTTCAGAAACACGTGCGCAAGGAGGTGAATCTCGCGGTCGAGCACGAATGGTTGCGCGTGCTGCTGATCAACAATTCGCAGTGGGATTCGCACGACGGTTTCATCACGCGCGAGCAAATCAGTTGGCTCGGCGAGCAATGCGCCGCAGCGGCGAAAAAAGGGCAGTGGCTGCTCTTTGCGATGCACGTGCCGGTGCATACAAACGCGCATCCCGACCGCGGCTGGTATGTGAAGCCCGCGCACGGGCAGCGCGAATTTTACGCGCTGCTGAAAGAACACTCGGCGCGCACGGTGGCGTTGTTTCACGGGCATTTTCACAACGGCCTGCGCGGCTGGGACGACCGCGCGCCGGTGCATGAAATCAGTTTCCCCTCCGCGCTCTGGAACGCGGATCGCAAGCTCGAATCGCAGCACGCGCCGGGCTACAACCCGCCCGAGTTCCGCCCCGGCTTCACGCGCGTGCGCCTGCGCGAGGGCGCGCTGGATTTGGAATTTCAACCGGTGGTTGCTGATGCGAAGGAACTGCCGAAGCCTTTGAAAAAACAGTTGTCCCGCAAACCGGTCTGATCCCGTGAAAAACCTTCTTCGCCTTCTCGTCGCCGCGTGTTTGCTCACTGCGGCGAGCCTCGCTGCCACCGCCGCCGCCACGAAGCCCAACCTCATTTACGTGCTCGCGGATGATTTGGGCTACACGGACATCGCGTGTTTCGGCAGCAAATATTACGAGACGCCGAACATCGACCGGCTCGCGGCACAGGGGATGCGGCTCACATGTTATCACAATTGCCAGAACTGCACGCCGACGCGCGCGGCGTTGCTGAGCGGCCAATACGGCGCGCGCACCGGGGTTTACACGGTCGGCGGCATCGAGCGCTTCGACTGGCAGCAACGCCCGCTGCGGCCCGTGAACAACGTCACGGAACTGCCGCTCGACAAGATCACCGTCGCGCAATCGCTGCGGGCCGCGGGCTATCGCACCGGGATGTTTGGCAAATGGCACATCGGCGAGAAGGGCGCGCATCATCCGGCGCAACGCGGGTTCGAGGAGGCGATTGTGTCGATGGGCGTGCATTTCAATTTCGCCACGAATCCGAAAACGCCGTATCCGAAGGAGCAGTATCTCGCGGATTTTCTCACGGACCGCGCGGTGGACTTCGTGCGGCGGCACAAGGACGAGCCGTTCTTTTTGTACCTGCCGCATTTCGCCGTGCATTCGCCGTTGAGCGCGAAGCCGGAGTGGATTCAAAAGTTCAAGGCAAAGCCCGGCGTGGGCGGGCACAACAACCCGACGTACGCCGCGATGATCGCGAGCGTGGATGAAAGCGTGGGCCGCGTGATGGCGGTGCTCGACGAATTGAAGCTGGCGGAAAACACGGTGCTGATTTTCTCCAGCGACAACGGCGGCGTGGGCGGCTACGCGCGTGAGGGGCTGACCCGCGGCGCGGCGGGCGACATCACCGACAACACGCCGCTGCGCAGCGGCAAGGGCAGTCTGTACGAAGGCGGCACGCGCGTGCCGTTCATCGTGCGCTGGCCGGGCCGCGTCGCACCCGGCAGCACGTGCGACACGCCGGGAATCCACGTGGATATTTATCCGACCTTCACCGCGCTCGCCGGTGGAAAAATGCCCGCCGGTCAAATCGCCGACGGCGAAAGCCTCGTGCCGCTGCTGCGCGACGCGAAGGCGAAGCTCACACGCGACGCGATCTACCAGCACTTCCCGGGCTACCTTGGCGCGGGGCCGGGGCAGTTTCGCACGTTGCCCGTGAGCCTCGTGCAGGCGGGCGATTGGAAGTTGATGGAGTTTCTCGAGGACGGTCGGCTGGAACTCTACAACCTGCGCGACGACATCGGCGAAAAGAAGAACCTCGCGACGACGAATCCCGAAAAGCGGCAGGAACTTTACGCGAAACTGCTCGCGTGGCGCGCGAGTGTGAGTGCCCCGATGCCGACGAGAAACACACCCTCCACGGCGGCAGAGGAACCCGCGGTTAATAAGAAGGGCG